>JBAUZR010000292.1:0-14768 GCA_049585375.1 Acidobacteriaceae bacterium | reverse complement strand
CTTCTGACTCGTCCCTTTCGGCCCGCTGTGGCAAGTCGAACATTGGTTCCCGAGTGGAATCGGCTGCCCCAGCTTGTCCACCGCGCGCTTGAAAATCTCCCGTCCCCGTGCCTGCGCCGGCGTCAGCACCCCATCCGCCGCCAGCCAGCGGTTCGGCCGCGACGGCAGAGATCGGATATAGAGCGCCAGGTCCGCGAGCCGCAGATCGTCATAGTTCTGCGACCGCCAGAAGTACATCTCCGTACGGATGCCGCACTCCACGGCAATCGAAGGATTCTTCCCGTTCCACTTGAACGGCTCTGTTCCCCGCAGGTCCTCGATCAGTCGGTTATCCACGATATCCATTCCGAATCCATCCGGCTCCAGATCCCACTGCATGGCGTCGAACGTCGAGTCGATATGGCAGTTCGAGCAGCCGAATTGCCCCTGAAACGAATGTGACGAATAGAAGACCTGCTCGCCCCGCCGCAGCGCGCTTACCTTCGCCGGCCCCGCCAGGTGCAGCGTCTGCACCACCCGATCCATGTGCGGATCGATCACGCTGATCGTGTCGTCCAGCCGGTTCGCCACATACAGCCGCGCCCCATCCCGGCTCATCGCCATGCCCCGAGGATTCTTCCCCACCGCAATCCTCGCCATTACATAATGCGCACTCGCCGACAAATCCTCCGCGAACGGCTCAGGATGCGCGTGAATAAAAGCCAGCATCCGAGTCGTATCGATCACCGTCACACAATCGGACCCGCCGTGCGTGACGTAGATTCGCGACTTATCCGGCGCAATCGCCACCCCGAAGGGCATCGCAAAATAGCGGTCCAGTTCGTCCAGCGGAACCTCAACCGGCCGCCCCACGTCGGCTCCGAAAACCGTCAGCGTATCGACAAACGCCCACCCGTGCTCCACATGCGCAAGGGGCACCAGGTTCTTCGGATGAAGCTCCGCCGCCACCCCCAGCCGCCCATCGCTGGAAAGTGCGACGTGAAAAACCCCGGCGATTCCCGGTAATGTAATCCGATCCACCACCTGCGCTTTCGCCGGGTCAATTACCGTAATCTCCGACATTGGCAGCGTCCGATGCGGCCCCGGGTTGGGATACACATGGGTCGCGTATAGCCGACGGCCAACCGCATCCATCGCCAGGTAGCTCGCTCCGCGTCCTGCCTCCAGCGTTGCCGTCACCGCACCTGTCGCAGCGTCGAGCACCGTAATGTCGTCCCCGATTCTGTCCGCCACAAACAACCGCTTCCCCGCGCGATCTTCGACAACGCTCGACGGCTCATACCCCGAAGACCAGGTCGATGTCACGCGGCCTGTCCTGACGTCCGCCACCGTCACCGTGTCATCCCAGGAGTTCGCCACGAACAACCGCGCCCCATCGTGGGAAAATGAGAAACCCCGTGGCACATGGCCCACCGGAATAATCCGCAGCACCTGCCCTCTCGCCGCGTCCAGCACCCGCACCTCATCCGCGCCCTGGCACAGCACATACAGCTCCCGCCCATTCGGCGACAGCAGCAGCTCCAGCGGAGAGGCATACCGCTCCTCCGGTGTAGGTTCCGGCTGCGCCGCCACAGTGCCCGGCTGCCACAGCGCCGCCAGAAGGAGACCCAGCAAACTCGCCGCCGCCAAACCGGCGAAACGCTGCAGGCTTCTCGCGCAGTGCATGACGGACCTCACCGTGGCTCCTCGACCGTCAGCACGCGATCCACGCTCACGTTGTCCAGCGTCTGCACTCGCCCGCTCGGCCAGTGCACAACGATCTTGTCCACCTTCATCGCCGAGCCCAGCCCAAAGTGCAGCCGCCCCTCGTTCTGCGACAGATACCCCGACGAGGCCACGCGCTCCGCCACCTGTTCGCGCCCCCCGGTCCACAACTCCACGCGCGCACCGATTCCATCCCGATTGCTGTGCGCGTGATCTTTCGGAGTGTTCGCCCCGCGCAGCCGGATGGCAATCCAGTGCCCCTTCGCGGGCGAAACATTGTGCAGCAGCGTGCCCTTTGCTCCCAGATTCACAACATAGGCATCCACCTTGCCGTCGTTGTCGTAGTCCGCAAAACAGGCCCCGCGCGCCACTGTCCGCTGGTTCACAGGCGCCCCGCCGGTCTCTGACACGTCCTCGAATTTTCCCTGCCCCAGCCCGCGAAACACCGAGTGCTCCATCGGGATCATGTGAATCAACCCGCCGTGAAACACCAGAATGTCCAGCCACCCATCGTTGTCGAAGTCGTAAACTCCCGAGCCCCAGCTCACGTATTGCGCGTTCGCCTGCGACAGCCCCGACGCGATCCCGATATCGTCGAATCCGCCGTTGCCGTTGTTCTTCATTAGCCGGTTGTAGTGCCCATCGCTCACCCACAAATCCGGCACCCCACTCCCGGTAATGTCCGCAAACACCGGTCCCATCGACGAGGTCGCCTCGCCATCCTGCCCGTAAGCCACGCCTGCATCGGTCGCGATCTCTTCGAACGTCCCATCGTGCTTGTTATGGAACAGGAAGTTCTCCGTCTTGTCGTTGGCGACATAGATGTCCGGCCATCCGTCTCCGTCGAAGTCTGCTGCGGTCACGCCCATCGTTCGCCCAATCACCGCGCCGATTCCTGACTTATCCGAAACATCGGTGAACGTGCCGTCGCAGTTATTGTGGAAGAGCTTGTTCGTCTCGCCCTCGTAATCCAGCGGCCCCGGGTAGTTATCCGCCGCATAGTAGTTGCGGTACTTCGGATCGAACTTCACATACCGCCCGACAAACAGATCCACGCAACCGTCTTTGTCGTAATCGAGCCAGGTCGAGCTGATCGCCCAGCCGTCTATTTTGATCCCGGCCTTCGCCGTCACATCCGTGAACGTTCCGTTGCCGTTGTTGTGGTACAGAATCACCCGGCCGTATCCCGTCAGCAGCAGGTCCTCATGGCCGTCGTTGTCAAAATCCGCCGCCGTCACCGCCACTGAATACAGATCCGGATTTAAACCCGCCTGCTCCGTTACATCCGTAAACGTCCCGTTGCCGTTGTTGCGATACAGATGGTTCTGCGGCGGCGTATCCGGCGCCGTCGTTAGCGGATGCGGCGTCATCGAAGACGGGAGTGTTCGTCCGCTCAGCACATAAAGATCCGGCAGCCCGTCGTTGTTGTAGTCGAACCACACGCAGCCCGCGCCGGTGCCTTCCAGCAGCGATCCCAGCTGCGCCGAGCCAATGCTGTCCGTGGCGTCGATGCCCGCCTTTGCCGTCGCATCTTCAAACCGAATCGGCGACGTCTCGCGCTTCGGGATAGGGCGGTCGACCGACGCCATCTGCGCCAATGCCGCGGAAGCCACGGCGAGAATAAGGAACAGTGCCCGTATCATGTCAGCGGCCTCCTGCAGTTCCCGTGCCTGAGACATCCACCGGCGTGGTTGATTGCACCAGCACTTCGGGGACGCGATTGTCCGGCGCCCGCTCCGGCCCCGTGTGGCAGCCCACGCAGATCCGCTGCTCGCCGTTCCGGATCCAGAACCACCCCCGCTCCTGTCGCAGTGTCCGTCCCGCCGCGTCCAGCAGCACAAAGCGCAGCGCTGTATCGCCCGGAACCTTCACAAAGAACGACCCATCCTGCATCACCGGAGCCGTCCCCAGTTCCTTCACGCATCCTCCGGGGTCCTGCGTCTCCACGCGAACCTTCACCGGCACGCCCTGGAGTGTTCCATCGCGCGAAAGCCTTGCATCCAGCGCCAGCAAATTGCCGGTGGTCCACGGATGCAGCGCGGTAGGAAACGTCCGCGGTACCGTGCGCCGCGCCACCACTGCCGGCTCGACCAGATCGCGCTCCGCATCCTGGGCAATCATCTGAAGCGTTCTCGTTCCCGGGATCCACGCCACCAGTTCATACCTCTTGCGGCCCGACCCGCGCATCGCCAGCAACCAGCGCCCATCCGGTAACTCCGTCACATCCCCGTCAAAGTCGCCCGCGGGAGCTGCAATCGGCGCTTCCTCCGCGAGCGCTGAAGTGAACCGCGCCAGCCGCTTACCCTGTATAAAAACAATGTCTCCCTCGCCTGCCGCCCTGGAATCCAGGTGCATCTGCCGCCCGTGCTCGCGGCCGCCGTTCTTCGTCGCATGCAGGTGGTCGCAGCGCACGCTCTCGACACCGCTGCCGTCCGGATAGACCAGGTACATCTCGGGCGTCGCCCCTGACCCCACCGGAAATCCCGACTCAAACAGAACCCGCCCGTCGTACAGCACATCGTCAGGAATGAAATTCCCCGGAGCATCCGTCAGCCGCAGCGTGGCCCCGCCGTCGAGCGCAACCGTCACCAGTTCAAATCCCTTTGCCCCGCGCTCCGCGAAAGCCACCCGCCCGTCCGGCATCCACAGTGGACGAATTGCATCCGCCCGGCCGCCAAAGATCAGCCGTGGCGCACCTCTATCCACAGGCGTCTCCCAGATCTGCCAGGGATCTCCCGCATTCTTTTTCCCCGCAAACAGCACTGTCGTGCCGTCAAACGAGACGCTCGCGTCGGCGCTGGCTGCAAAGCCCGGCACCAGCGGCTCCGCCGTTCCCGCGCGCAGGATCATCAAATCCGCACCTTCCGGAAAGCGCTCCCCCCCACGCAGTGCCGCCAGCGACCCATACACCGGCGCCGCGGTGTAGATCACCGGAACCATTCCCGCGTCTTGCCGAGCTCCCGCGCCCTGTTCTTCACTGCCCGCTCTAATGCTCTCGCCCGAAAAACCGCGTGCCAGCGCTATTGGCAAAACGATGCTCGCCGCCAGCACTGCCGCAACGACCGCCTTCACGCGATCGTCTCCACGGCTCTGCTGCGTTGCGCCCGCAGCTCGCACCAGGGAGCCAGATCGGCCATCATCGCTGCAAATTCGGCGAACGTCAGCGACTGCTCGCCGTCGCTCCAGGCCTCGTCAGGCTGCGGATGCACCTCGACGATCAGGCCATCCGCTCCCGCCGCCACCGCGCTCCGCGCCAGCGCCGGAACCAGCTGCCGCCGCCCCGCCGCGTGGCTCGGATCGGCAATCACCGGCAGCCGCGCGATCTCCTCGAGCACCACGATCGCCGCTACATCGAACGTGTTCCGCGTCGCCGTCTCAAACGTGCGGATGCCCCGCTCGCACAAAATCACATTCGGATTGCCGTAGCTGATGACGCACTGCGCCGACCGCATCAGTTCGGCCACGCTCGCCACCATCCCTCGCTTCAGCAGGATCGGCCGCCCCGTCTGCGCCGCGGCTTCCAGCAGAGCGTAGTTCTCCATGCTCCGCGAGCCGATTTGAAGGATGTCGGCGTACTCCGCCACCAGCGGCGCATCAGTCGCCGCCATCACTTCGGTCACAATAGCCAGGCCCGTTGCCGCCCGCGCCTTCGCCAGAAGCTTTAGACCCTCAAGCCCCAGTCCCTGAAACGCATAAGGCGATGTCCGCGGTTTGAATGCGCCGCCGCGCAGCACTCGCGCGCCGGCCCTGGCCACAAACTCGGCCGTCTCCATCAGCTGCCGCTCGGTTTCCACCGAACACGGCCCTGCTATGGTGACAAAGTCCTCGCCGCCGATTGCGACGCTGCCGGCACGCACCACCGTCCTCTGGTCAGGCCGGGTCTTCAGAACATCCGGTGCGTCCGCAAACTGATCCTTCCAGCTGCCGCCCACCTCCGCTCCACTTCTCTGGGGAACCTTTGAGCGTAGCCCCGCCCCGGATGCATCGCCTCCATCGAAAGATGGGTTTTCCTCGTGCCTTTGCTGTATTCCTGCGGGAATCGGGGCTCACCTCGCGCAGCCGCGCAATCCGCGCCTGCGTGGGCCACTCTATCGGCCGCTGGATCCCCTAAGCTGTGCGCTGCGTCACAAAACGCCCCTCGTCCTCAAAACCGCAGGCGAACGCGCATCGGCCGTTTTAACCTGCAACCTTCAAACCTGTAACGCACTTGTTTCCTGTACCTGCACGCTGCCCTATGGCTTCGCCTCCGGCGTCATCTTCTGCACCAGGCTCTCATCTGCTTTCTGGTGCAGTGATGCGGCCTTCGCAAATTCCGAACGCGCCTCTTCCTTCTGCCCCATCGCCTGATACAACCGCGCCAGCCGCCAGTGCGCGTCCACTTCACCGGGATCCATGGCGATCGCACGCCGCATATCTGCGACGGCCGCCTCGTTCTTTCCCTCCCCTGCCAGCACGATCCCCAGATCCAGCCAGGCCAGCCGAATCGCCGCCGGTACCTGCACCGCTTTCTCCAGCGTGGCCTCCGCGGCCGCTGTCTTCTCCAGGCGCATCTCCGCGTCTCCCAGATACGCCAGTGCCTGCTCATAATCAGGCTCGTTCTTCAGCTCCAGTTCGAACTCGCGCTCCGCATCCGCGTATCGATGCTGCTTCCAGTACAGATAGCCCAGACCGAAGTGCACATTAGGCTCATTGGGAGCCACCTTCTCCGCCGCCTCGAATTCCGCCGTCGCTCGCTCTGGCTCATGCATCCCATCCCACGCTTCGCCAGCCAGCATGTGTGCCTGTGCCGAGTTCGGATTCAGCGTCAGAATCTGCCTGTACGCCTCCAGCGTGCACTGATACTGCTTCGCATACAGGCAGCTCTGCGCCAGCACTCCGTGCAGTTCCTCATTGTCCGGCGATTTCTCCACCGCCGCCCGCAGATACGGGATCGCTTCTGCATACTGCGCTGTCCCGTAGTACGTCATTCCCAGCAGCGTCCGCGCCTGCAGGCTGCCCGGCTGCTCGCGCAGCGCCGCCTCAAAGGGAGCGATCGCCTCCTTCAGATGTCCCTGCTTGAATTCCGCCAGCCCAAGGTCCAGCTCCACTCCCGGCATCTTCTGGATCGCCAGTGCCTTTCGGTATGCCTCTGCCGCCTGCGCGTATTGCCCTTCCCGGGCCCGCACCAGTCCCAGATTCGCCAGCGCCCTCGCATCCCGCGGGTGCGCCACCACCACCGCCTCCCACGCCTGTGCCGACTCCTCCAGCCGGCCCTGCTGCGCCAGCGCCTCCGCCTGGGCCGGCGTCGCCGTCTGCGCGCCGGCCTGTGCCACAACCACGCAGAAAGCTACGGCCATCAGCAGCCTCTTCGCAAGTGACATGCCTGCTTTAACTCCTCACGCTTCATTAGACCATCGGTTCCAAAAGAAAAGGCGCAGCGGAGATCGCTCCCCACTGCGCCCTGAACGGCCGTTCTGGCTTAGAACAGCAGCTTTCCTCCAAACTGCAGCGTACGCGGATCATTCGCGCTGGTGACCTGGCCGAAGTTGCCGTCGGTGTATCCCAGGTCCAGCCCGCTGAACTGCGTGTGGTTGAAGGTGTTATACGACTCCACCCGGAACTCAAACCGCGTTCTCTCGCTCTCGGTCAGAGCGAAGGACTTGAACAGGCTGAGATTCCAGTTGGCCATTCCCGGGCCCCGGACGGCATTTCTGCCCGAATCGCCGAAGCCGTTGTTGGTGCCCCCGTTCCACGGTGCCACTGGAGCCGCAAAAGCCGCGGTATTAAACCACGCCTTCTGGGTCTTCGGCCCGCTCACCTTTGCTACCAGGTCTGGACGATTCGTGGTTCCTCCGCCCAGACCCAGCGTGTCGGTGCCGTAGGTTACGTTCTGCGGCAGTCCGGTCTGCAGCGAGGTCACCCCGGAGAAAACCCATCCTCCCAGCACGCTCCGCTCCAGCAGGCTCCCGGAATTCAGAAACACCGGAATGCTGTAAACGTAGTTGGCCTGGAAGATATGGCGCCGGTCGTAGCCGCCCACTGAACGGTCGTACCGAATGTTGAACGGGTCCGAAACGGCAGTCAGATCGTCGGTCTCCTCGTCGATCTGATGCGCGAACGTGTACGCGAACTGCGCCGTCAGACCATGTTTGTGCTCCAGGCGCAAAGCCGCCTGCAGGCTGTTGTAGTTGCCGTTGCTGGCATTCTCATCCTGCGTAATCCCCGCAAATCCAAGATATTGCCGGTAGAGGTTCGCATTGGCTCCCTTAGTGACTGCCTGTCGGTGGGTCAGATCGCTCAGCGGCAGCGTGTTGATGCTGCGCTGGTCGTTCTGGTTCCATGCAGTCGATCCCACATACTGCACCAGCGCGACGACCGCCGGCGCAATCTCCTGCTGCACTCCCAGGCTATACTGCGCCGTTGCCGGCGGCGGATAGTAGTAGTCCAGCGTACCCATGCTGGCCGGGTACACCGGGTTTGTCGCTGTCGTGTCAGTGAGCACGCTCACGCTGGGATTCGTAAAGTAGACCGAGCTCGCCGATGGCTGATAGGCGTACGGCGGGTTGGTGTCCGTCCCATAAACGTCGTTGCCCTGGACACGCTCGTAGAAGGTTCCCGCGCCTCCGCGCACCACCGTCTTGCCGGTGCCGAAGAGGTCGTAGGCGAACCCGATGCGCGGCTGCCAGGTGAGCCAGTCAGACTTCACCAGCCCCCGCGGGAAGCCGCTCACGCCCGGACGCGCGATCCCGTTTAGATAAAACGCGACCGGAGCATTGGTTGGATTGGCAAAACCTGGGCTCACCGTCGTGCAGCCCGGCAACGTGGCAGACGTGCAGAGAGCTCCCGAGGTCGAGAACGTCGCCGCATCGGCCGGATTGTATTCCGAAGGAACAAAATTCGCCGTCCGGTTGAACTTCTCATACACATGCGGCAGCGCGTCGTAACGCAGCCCCAGGTTCAAAGTCAGCCGGGTGGTTGCATGCCAGTTATCCATTCCGTAGAAGGAATAGGTGTTGTTGATCCAGTGGAACATGTCGATGACCTGCAGCTGTTTGAAGCTGTCGGAAAGCCCCAGCAGGAAATTGACATAGGAATCGCCGGAGAAGTCGGTTCCGAAGGAGTAATCCCCCTGCGTATCCGCCTGCTGCTGCTGGTTCTTGTCCATCCGCATGTAAGCGAACCCGAACTTCAGGCTGTGCCGCCCTTTCGTCCAGGAAACGTCATCGCGTGGCTGCCAGTCGAGGAAGGCATTCTTCCACGGCCAGTAGTTGATCGTCCACGTCGTGCCCACCGGCCCTCCCAGACCGATCGAGGGCATGCGATTCTCCAGGTTATTTGCTGCCGGGAAATACCCCGCCTGGCTCCAGCCCGAAGGCTGCGAGTAGATGCCGGCCGGCGTGATGCTGATACTGTTCCCGTTCACGTTGAGCGATGTCTCATTCAGCAATGTCGGTGAGATCGTCTGCGTCAGCTTGATCACCGAGCCCCATGTCGGGTTGCCGAACACGTTCCCTGTCGTCGGATAATTGTCGCTGCTCCACATATCCGGGTAATAGGTCTGCGACATCTGATCGTGGATGAAATGCCCCATCAAATGCAGTTTGTTCGTGATGTCATGATCAATGCGCACCACGTCTTCCCGCACGAATGTGGGCTGCTTCGGCGATGCCACATACTGCGGCGCGCCGTTAGCCGACGTGGAATTCGAAGCCGGAATCGCTCCCGTCTTCATGAACAGCACAGCATTGGAATCGATCATGTTGGCTGGAATTACGCCACCCGGAAACGAGTCTCCCGGAATCAGGTTGTTGCCCGTTTCAAGGGCGGTCAATGCTGCATTGCCCGGCAGAATCGGCACGCAGGGCGCCGTCTGTCCATCGTTACAAATCCCCGAGTTCGGCGATTCCTTGAAGCCCGGAGGCACTACATACGTCAACGCCGCTCCCGCTGTCGGAATGTCATATTGAGGGATGGTGTTGACCGCCGACGGATTGGCTCCCTGTATGAACCGGCGCCATTCCTCGCTGTAGAAGAAGAACGTCCTGCTCTTGCTCTTCGGATAGAGTCCGGGGATGAACAGCGGTCCGCCAATCTCCCCTCCGAAGATGTTCAGCCGCAACTCCGGCGTTGGCTGTTTGTTGAGTTTGGAAAAGTAACTCGCTGCGTCGAACGCGTCGTTCCGGTTAAACTCCCACACCCCGCCATGGAACGTCGAGGTGCCCGACTTCAGCGCCATCACCACCGTGCCACCCGAAGAGATCCCATAGTCGGGCTGGTAGTTGCTGTCCAGCGTCTGAAATTCCGCCAGCACATCCGGTGAAGGCATCACACCCGGCCTGCCGCCGCTGCCCCGGTCGTATACTTCGCCGCCGTCGATCAGCCAGTTGTTGTGCCCCGGCCGCATCCCGTTGAAGCTGATGCTCTCATTGCTGCCCTGCGCCGAAACCCCGTTAAAAGACGGAATGTTCGCCGAGACGCCGGTTCCCAGCGTGGCCAGCGAAATCATACTCCGCCCGTTGGTGCCGATCTCGGTCAGCTGCTCTCCCGTGATCAGGTTGCTTACTTCGTTCGTGTCCGTTTGCAGGTGGAGCGCATTCGCCTGCACCGTCACGGTCGTCGAACTCGCGCCGACCGCCAGTTTCACGTCCTCGCGAACCGTCGCCGCTACGTTCATGATGATGCCGGTCGACTCGTAAGCTTCAAATCCCGTCGCTGTGACCTTGAGCGTGTAGCTTCCGATGTTCAAACCCGGGAAGTCATATAGACCTGCCGCATTCGTTGTTCCCGTTCGCGCTTCCCCGGTTGCTACATTCGTGATAATGACCTTCGCACCTGGAACCACCGCACCCGTCGGATCCGTGACTGATCCCGAGAGCTCGGCATTCTCCTGTGCCATTGCCGATAGGGAAAACAACAGAAATAGTCCGCATAACACCGGTAGCCAGCGCAGCAGTCTACGGCCGCTGCTCCTGCCGGGTTCTTTCTTTTGCCTCATAATTAGCCTCCTCTGAAGGCTTACGCCGAGGAGTAACTCCGTGTGGCCCAACCTGTGCCTCCGCAATTTCCAGCCCCTGCCCGGTTCCGTCGATGCCGCCCGCGTTCTCCTCGTTTCAGGGTTCGGGGAGCAGCCTCGTCACCAGCCCGATCGCTGTTCCCTCGGCGGCCCGGACCCATTGCCGGGCCGCCTCCGTTTTTCTTTTGCGGTGATGGCCTGTCCCACTAAACGGTTTTAGTAGTACGTCGTGAAGGCTGAGGCCACACTGCGGCTCGGATTCTCGTTCCGCCTCATTGCCCTGTCAAGACAGATACCTCATCGGCCCCTTACCCAGTGCGCTTCTGTGCACTACGCCGGGATATAAAGGCGCCGTGATGGTGGAGAGCACGCAGCGTGCCCGATCGGCATTGAAAGCAGGATCCGGAATCTCTCCGCGACTCTAAGTTCCATATCTCAGTCGCAGTTGGGGGCAACTCGTGTAACTCCGCTGGTTCGTGCGGAGGAGCTAAATCCCGAATTTCAGCGTATGGGATTTCCGCTGTTCGCGATCACAACGAGGGATTACTTTGGTGCGGCGACGGCAGCAGCGCCATCGAAATGTAAGCGCTTTCTTGATTGACCTGACGATTTGTCATTGTGATGGTGGTCACAAATTCCCTGATCGCCAAACTGCCTCAGAGGATATGCTCTTCGCCCTCGTGCGGCCCGTGCGGCTCCGCTCCTCCGCCTTCCGCCGCGGTCCGCACCCGCGCCACCGTCTGCCAGTTGTCCTTTTTCGGGTGCTCCAGGAAAAACGGCGGCAGCGGCATCGCCAGAAAATGGCTCAGCGCGGCGGCGTAGCCCTCGTACATCCCGCGCAGCTCGCACATCCGCTCGTGGCTCTGCTCGTCCCGGCAAACCCGCACCCCCGCCTGGCACAGCTGGTCGTAGATCAGCCGGTATCGCTCGGCCGGCAGCCGGTCCTCGGGCGCGTTCACCGGCTTGAGCCCCAGCGTCTGGGACAGATCCACCAGTGCATGCCGCGCCATGGCAAAGGTCAACTGCGCCTGCCGCGCGCTGTGCTCCTGCACGCTGGCAATCAGCAGCGCACACGCATCCAGCATCGCGGTCAGCGCGCTCAGCCAGCTCTGGCTGGTGTGCTGCGAGCGAAAAAGGCACAGCAGCGGATACGAAATATGGCTCTCCAGAAGCTCCGCCGACCACCGCTCCCACTCCTCCAGCAGCAGCACCAGCGCAGCGCTTCCGCCCTCGAACGAATGCCGCCGGATCAGTTCGAACGCCGTCGGCGGCGATCCCGCCCGCGCGTCCAGCAGCGCAATGTTCACCTCCCGCCGCGAGAACGCTCCGTACAGCACCGGGAAATAACCGATCACCAGCGCCACAAACCCCAGCCCGATCCCCGACTCCAGAACCACCAGCCCTCGTTCGAGCGTCCCGTGGGGAACCACGTCGCCCAGTCCCAGCGTGAAAATTGTCGTCCCGCTCACATACAGGTCTGTGATGAACCGGTGCCGCGGCCCCGACGCATCCACGAACGCCCTCGGGAAAGCCGAGTAGACGAGCGCGAATCCCACCACCAGCGCTCCCGCCCAGGCCGCAATCAGAAACAGCAGCGACAGCGGACCGTAAAAGCTCAGCATCGTCTCCCGCTTGCGCGGCCGCCGGACATGGTTGGCCAGCCATCGCCACGGCCGCCAGGTCAGGCGGTAGAAAATCCGCGTGAACTGAAAGCGCCCCGTGGCCCGCCGGGGCAGGATCACTGTCTCAAACGCGTCGAGCAGCGCCGCGATCACGCATAACACTCCGAGAATCAGCCGAACCGGATGCACTCCGCCAGCAGAGCAGGAATCCGCACCCGCGTCAACGCCTGCTATGTTCTGGCTCCAATCCGCTATCCCATGTCTCACAGGTTGACATCCGACCCAAACCCGGTCCATACTCCTGTCGAATGCCGACCCAGCCGCCCAGCGACGACCGCCTCGCCCTCCTCCAGGGCACCCTCGACCTCCTCATCCTCCGCACACTGCTCCTCGGTGCCTGCCATGGACAGGGTGTCGCCCGCTCCATCCAGCGCCAGTCCGAAGAGGTCCTCTTCGTCGACCACGGCTCCCTTTACCTCGCCCTGCAGCGCCTCGAAGATAAGAAGTGGATTCGCGCCCGCTGGGGCGTCAGCGAAAATAACCGCCGCGCCCGCTTTTACGAGCTCACCCCCAAAGGCCGCGCCCAGCTCGCCGAAAAAACTTCGCAGTGGAACCGCCTCACCGAAGCCATGGCCCGCATCCTCAACACCGCCGGACCCCATAACGAGGAGGTCTGATCCATGTTCCGTCGCCGCCGCAGTGAAGACGATTTTGCAGAAGAAGTCCGTGCGCACCTCGAGCTTGAAGCCGACGACCTCCGCCAGGAAGGCATTTCCCCCGACGAAGCCCACTTCCGCGCCCACCGCACCTTCGGCAATGTCCGCGCCGCCCAGGAAAACTTCTACCTCCGCGGCCGCTGGGCCTGGCTCGACCGCCTCGTTCGCGACCTCCGGTTCGGCCTGCGCTCCATGCGCCAGGCCCCCGGCTTCACCATCACCGCCGTCCTCACTCTCGCCCTCGGCATCGGCGCCAACACCGCCGTCTTCAGCGTCATGAACGCCGTCCTCCTGCGTTCTCTGCCCGTCGCCGATCCCCAGCGCGTCGTCTACATCGACACCTCCGGCACCCCCAATGGCACCGGAACCATCGACTCCCATGAAACCTTCTCCTGGGCCGTCTACAACGCCCTCCGCCAACCTGCCGGAGCCCTCAGCGACCTTATGGCTGTGGGCCTTCTCTCCACGGATAAAATCGGCGTCCGCATCGGCAGCGTCCCGGAGCAAGCCGAAGGCGACATGGTCTCCGGCAATTTCTTCTCCGGCCTCGGCATCCCCATCCTCCGCGGACGCGGCTTCACCCCCCAGGACGAATCCACCAGCGCATCCGTCCTCGTCCTCAGCTACGACTACTGGACCCGCCGCTTCGACCGCGACCCCGGCGTCCTCGGCACCACCATCGTTGTCAAAGGCGTTCCCTTCACCGTCGCCGGCGTCGCCGCCCAGGGATTTGAAGGCGTCGAGCCCACTCACTCCACTGATTTCTGGATTCCCCTGCAGAATCGCCCCGAGTTCAACATCCTCGGCAATCCCCCCGAAAACGGCAGGCTCTATCAGGCCGATCCCACATGGTGGTGCCTCCGCCTCATCGGTCGCCTCGCCCCTGGCGTCAGCCGTCAGCAGGCCGTCGTCCGCCTCCAGCCCGTCTTCCAGCACGCCTCCCGCATCGGCCTCGGCAATCCCATGCCCGGCGAGCGCCCGGTCGACCTCAGCGTATCCGACGCCAAAGCCTTCGCCGGCTTCGACGAGCAATACGACAAGCCCCTTCACATGCTCATGGCCATGGTCGGGCTCGTCCTGCTCATCGCGCTCACCAACCTCATCATGCTGCTTATGGCCCGCAATGCCGCCCGCCAGCGCGAGTTCTCTCTCCGCCTCGCCCTCGGCGCCCGGCCCGCGGAACTTCTCCGCCAGCTCCTCACTGAATCCGTTCTCCTCGTCCTCCTCGGCGGCGCGCTCGCCTGGGGTTTCGCGTTTCTCGCCACCCGCATCCTCGCCCGCTGGGCCCTCATCGAATCCAGCCTCGCCCCCGATCGTACCGTCCTCCTCTTTACCTGCGCGGTCCTCGCCCTCAGCGCGATCGTCCTTGGCATCGCCCCCTTCTGCACCGCCATTTCCGGCGGCGCCGAGCTCGCCCTCAAAACCTCAGCCGCCACCGCCCATACCGACGCCGGCCGATCCCGCCTCGGCAAAACCATCGTCACCCTCCAAATGGCATTCTGCGTCGTTCTCCTCGTCGGCGCCGGCCTGCTCACCCGCACTCTCTATAACCTCCGCAACATCCCTCTCGGCATGAACACCACCGGCCTCGTGGTCTTCGGCCTCAATCCCCCCACCGTTCCCCACTCCGAGCCCCGACTCTCTCGCTTCTATCAGGATCTCCAGACCCGCCTCGGCACTCTGCCCGGCGTTGAATCCATCGCCGTCTCGTCCACCCGCCTTGGTGCTTACTGG
>JBAUZR010000291.1:0-3198 GCA_049585375.1 Acidobacteriaceae bacterium | reverse complement strand
ATGTAGAGGTGGACATGCGGATCCTTGTGACCGGTGAAACCGATGAAGCGGATTTTGCCGGCCTTCTTCGCGTCAAGGACGGCTTCCATCGCACCGTCGTTGGCGAAGACACGATCGGGGTCCTCGAAGCGGATGATTTCATGATGCTGGAGAAGGTCGATGCGGTCGGTTTTGAGGCGCTGGAGTGACTGGTCGAGCTGCTGCGCAGCGGCCTGGCGGGTGCGGCCGTCGAGTTTGGTCATGAGGAAGGCTTTTTGGCGGTACCCGCCCTGCGCGAGCGC
The DNA here is from genome assembly GCA_049585375.1 of Acidobacteriaceae bacterium. Taxonomy (GTDB): domain Bacteria; phylum Acidobacteriota; class Terriglobia; order Terriglobales; family Acidobacteriaceae; genus Palsa-343. Next base: position 2,917 of record JBAUZR010000291.1, on the reverse strand, counting down.
CATGCCCAGGACTTCCTCGCTGCGGCCATTGTTGTAATCCCAGCAGTTATCCATGAACGTGATACCGCGATCGATGGCCTGGTGGACCATCCGATTGACCGCATCCTGGGTCATTCCCGGCTTGCCGAGGTGGTAGCCGCCCATGCCGATGACGGAGACGTCGACGCCGGTGGTGCCAAGCTTGCGGTAGAGCATTTCTCCGCGCAGCACTCCGGGGTGTTCCACGCGGGGCAGCAAGCGTACGACGTCGGGATTGGGGACGGTGAGAAACTCCTGCCCGAGAGGGATCTCGGTGCGGGGATTGTTCGGCAGGGGGTTCGTCTGCGGGGTGTGGAGCTGGGCTTTGGCCGCGGCAATCGAAGCCGCGGCGGTGGCGGCGCTTTGCAGGAAAGTTCGGCGTTTCATAATCGCGCTCCATTGCGGGGATGAGAGTCGAAACCTGCTGTGCCTTCTGGGATGCGCGAGATCTCGAGAAGTTGCGGTCCGCGAGGGGCCGGGATGGTTCGGCCCACGCGCGCTGCAGACGAAAGAGGTTCGCTGGCGGACCCTGGTAAATCAATCGTAGAGTTTACGGCCTGAATTTGGAGAAGAGATTCAGCTTGGAGACGTCGTTGACCATGATGATGGCGAAGAGCAGGATGATCATGACGACGGCCACCTGGTAGACGCGCTCCTTGAATTCCTGTTTGAGATCGCGGCGCAGCAGGCTTTCGATGCAGAGAAGCAGGATCATACCGCCATCAAGGATTGGAATGGGGAGCAGGTTCATGATGCCGAGGTTGAGGCTGATGAGAGCCGTGAGTCCGATGAGAGGCTCCCATCCCTGCATCTCGGCGGCTTCGCCGGTCATGCGGGCGATGCCGATGGGGCCGCTGAGCTGCTGCATGACGGCGGCATGGTGGGTGAAGAGCCGATGCAGGATGTCGAGGATGTAGCCGGAGTAGCGGAGATTGTAGGTGACGGAGCGGCGAAGAGCCCGGCCCAGCGGGAGCTGTTCGACAGTGTAGGGCGGCGGCACCGCAGAGAACCCAAGACGATAGCCCGCGGGCTCGGTGGAGTCCATCCAGACAGGCTGCGCTGTGAGGTTGAACTGGCGGCCGTCGCGCACGACAAGGAGATTGGCCGGCTTGCTGCCGTTCTCATCGAGGACCGCGATCACGCTGAGCACTCCGTGAATGGTCTGTCCGTCGATGGAGATAATGCCGTCACCGGGCTTGAGTCCGGCCTGGACGGCGGGATCGCCGGGGGTGACGTCCTGAATGAAAAGGGGGCCGTTCTGTTCTTTGGGAATCAGGCCGAGTGCAGTGATGTCGAAATCCTGGCCTTTGGAGGGATCGGAGAGCAGGAGCTCGGTGCTGAACTGCTTCGTCTGGCCGTTGACGGTGCGCTCGACGGTGATGGGCACAGTGGTATTTGCATCGAGTACGGCGCGGTCGCCGAGCTTTTCCCAGGTCGGGTTCCGCTCCTCGTCGAAGCGGATGATCCGGTCGCCGGTCTGCAGACCGGCGAGACCGGCAGCAGATTTGGGAGGCACGACGTCGAGCACGGCGGGCTGGCTGAGGTAGAGTTCCACCTCGTTGTGCATCATGTAGAGGCCGGCCATGAGGACGAAGGCGAGGATGAAATTGGCGACGGGGCCGGCAACGGCAATGAGGACGCGCTGCCAGCGGGGATGGGAGCTGAATTCACCGGGATCGCCGGTGGTTTCGGAGCCGGGGATTTCGCCGGCCATTTTGACGTAACCGCCGAGCGGCAGGGCGCTGACACGGTAGTCGGTATCGCCCCATTTGACGCCAAAAAGGCGGGTACCGAAGCCGAGCGAGAAGACTTCGACGCGGACGCCGCAAAGCTTGGCCACGGCAAAATGGCCGAACTCATGGATGAGGACCATGATGCCGAGGACGAGGAGGAAGGAAACGGTGGCGGTGACGGCGAAGGGCATATCTAAATAGTTCGACGAAATTCAAACGAGCGGCGATGCATGAATCGGCGACTGCCGACCTGACGATCTGGCTAAAACCTCCCGCGCCCGATCGCGCGCCTGACGGTCCAGCGCGAGCACCTCTTGTATGGTCGCCGGATGGGTCCCCGGGGTTGTCTCGAGTACTTTTTCTATTGTAGACGGAATGCCGGTAAACGGAATCCCTCGTTCGAGGAACGCCTGGACGGCGACCTCATCGGCGGCGTTGAGGGCAATGGGGTGAGCACCACCCTTTTCGGCGGCCTCATAAGCCAGGCGAAGACAGGGAAAGCGTTGAAAGTCAGGCGGTTCGAAGTGAAGGTCGCCGAGGGCGGCCATGTCGAAGCGGAGATCGGAGGGGACGCGCTCGGGGTAGCTCAGGGCGTAAAGGATGGGCAGGCGCATGTCGGTGACGGAGATCTGGGCCAGCAGGCTGCCATCGACGTACTCGACCAGCGAGTGGACGGTGGATTGGGGATGGACGGTGACTTTGACGGCCGAGGCCGGCAGGTCAAAGAGCCGGCAGGCTTCTATGATCTCTAACCCTTTATTCAGCAGGGTGGCGGAATCGATGGTGATGCGGCGTCCCATGACCCAGGTGGGGTGGTGGAGGGCTTGTTCAACCGTGATCCTGGGAAACTCAGAGAGCGGCAGCGTACGGAAGGGACCGCCCGAGGCAGTGAGCCAGATCTGACGAACTTCATTGCGCTCGCCGGCGCGCATGCACTGGTGGATGGCATTATGTTCGGAGTCGATGGGCAACAGGGCAACGCCTTTGGCACGAGCGGCGGCGGTGAGGATCTCACCGGCGGCGACCATGGCTTCCTTGTTGGCGAGGCCGATGGTTTTTCCTGCCAGGACGGCGGCATAGGTGGCTTCAAGGCCGGCAACGCCAACAATGGCGGAGACGACGAAATCCACTTCCGGTAGTGTCGCGACGCGGACGGTGCCCTGGCT
>JBAUZR010000290.1:0-3776 GCA_049585375.1 Acidobacteriaceae bacterium | reverse complement strand
GCACCGCCCGATCGTCCCACCTGGATCAACAGCTCCGTGTACTCCGGTGCTCTGTGGTGGAGAAAACCCAACTACAATCCCCGTATGCACGACGTCCTCGTCTACTCCCGCAACGGCTGCCACCTCTGCGACGTCGTCAAAGCCACCCTCGCCCAGCTCCAGCCCTCCGCCGACTTCCAATGGCATGACATCGACATCGATGCCGACCCCGCATTACGCCGGCAGTTCAACGACGAAGTCCCCGTCGTCTTCATCGACGGCCGCAAAGCCTTCAAGTACCACATGGATCCAAACCACTTCCTCCGCGCTCTGGACGGAACACCGTAACGGGCTGCCCCCCGCTCCGCCGATTGCAAATCGTGGCAGACTTGAACACGATGCCGACTTCGCTCGAGATCATGGCCCGGGCCACTCAACGGACTCCGCGGCCCATCCTTTCGGCATCAAGAAGGTCCGGGCGGCTGCGTCACCGGGGCGCTTGTTCATTTCTGTTGCCCTCCCTGCTCTGGACTGCGGCGCTCGCCCACGCTGCGCCCCAGCCGGACATCACCTGCAATCGCGGGGATGGTACATACTCCACAATTTTCAAAACTGGCGTCACAGTTGAAGTCAACGCAGTCAAAGCAGGCTCATTTTCAACGAGGGTCTGCGATGCGAAGCTGTCCTGGGATGGCGGCCAACTGGAAGTCGCAAAGGGCGCGGAACAGGTGGGGATCGATCTGCTCGGGACGGATCTGGGATTTCGCGTTCCTGTGGTCGCCTTCCAGATACGCGCCTCCGCGACCGACACGCAAAGCGAATACCGGATCTATTCCCTCAGCAAGCCGCCTGCGCTCCTGCGCACCTTAACCGGAGGATCCTCTTATCGTGCGGCAGACACCGATCTCGACGGGCACCTCGAAATCTGGACCGACGACTCGAAGGCGGTGGACGGATTCGAAGACATTCCCGCGGCCATCCTGGATTTCGCTCCCACGGTCGTGCTGCGCGTGGAGAACGGCAAGCTCCTCGATGCGAGTTCCGAGTTCCAGCCTTACTACGACCAGCAGATTGCCGGCGTGCGCGCCCATCTTGATGCGCGTGCGCTGAGCGACTTCCGGAACACGGATGGCCGGCTGACGCCTTCTGCCATGCCGTCATCCACACGCCTGGCAGAGATGCTGCACGTAAAAGCCCAGGTCCTTGAAATCGTGTGGTGCTATCTCTATAGCGGCCGCGCAACCGAAGCGTGGCAGGCTCTCGCGGCCATGTGGCCTGCCTCCGATATCGCCCGAGTCCGCCCGCTCCTTTTGTCCCTGCCCGCGCACGGAATCCTCGCCCGCACCGATGGAGCTGAACACAGGAAGCACACCCTGTTTTTCAAATCTCACGCCGACATTTACGACATAGTCCCGCCGAAGGAACAGAGCGCGCCCGACCCTCTCGTCTCCAGTCCCCTCGGTCCCATCGACCTGAGCAAGCAGGCCGCAGTGAGTGAGCCCCAGCCCATCCTGCTCCGCCGGTCCCAGCAGACCCAGGAGAACCTGCCCCCGCTGGACGAAAATGAGGTCGTGGAACTTGTCGTCGATGCGGCTGGGAAGGTTCACTCGGCCCGAGTTCTCTCGGGTTCGAACCCAGGCCTCATTGCCGCAACCAAAGGCTGGCAATTTATCCCGGCATTCCGAGAGGGAGAACCGGTAGCTTGCCGTTTCCGTCTGCGAGCCTGGGATCTCCGCTGACTGAGGCTGCAGGTCGGGTCTGCCGCTCCGCACGATCCGGCTCGAAACTTCCGAAATCCCGCCATCCCACTCGCTACCCTGCGTCGAAGTCGGATGCCCCATCCTTGTCGCCGCACGCCGTTCGAGGCGACAGGGTGGGAAGCCTCAAATCTCAGTGACGTGCTTTTGTATCAGGGCATGACTTCAGTCAAGATTATTCACTTGACTAAGGGGGTGCCGAATGTGTTCAATTACGCCTAAACCAAAGCCTCTCACTTTAGGGAGACTGTCTAAGGCGAAGCGTATGACGATTTGTATTGGAATGCGGGCGCGGGACGGTTTGGTAATGGCGGCTGACGCTCAGGAGAGCGACACCTATTACAAGCGGTCACAGCAGAAGATTTTCCCTTGGCTTGGCGCTGTAGCCGCCGGGGAGCCCCCCCCACCCCCACAGATGGCGTGCCTTTTTACTGGAGCGGGAGATGCGGGGTATATCGATGCGTTCATCGATGAATCAATGAAGGGGATCACCCATGATATGAAAGACTCTGTTTTGGAAGAGCACCTGCGTCAAAGCATATTGAGTTTTCACGAGAGGCATCTCTTCCCACTGGCTACCACTCAGAACCGCCCTGAAATCGAAATGGTCATTGGAACCTATTGCCAATTTCAGACTCGTCTATATGTTTCGCATGGATCCACTCTCAGAACTGCCCTTTCCCACTGTGCAGTTGGAATAGGTGCTCATTACGCGTTGGGTATCATGCAGGACTTCTTTGATGTATCGAGCATCCGTGAAACCGAACTTATCGCGGCCTACGTGATTGCGGCCACAAAGGAAAGTATTGACGGATGCGGGAAATACACTGCCATTTATTCTCTGCATGGACCGACAATCGTAGAAGGCACAGAAGGCAGTCCCTCTCGCTTGGCCCCTGCGAGGATGCCCATGACGTATGTACCAGGGAGGACGATTGACCGATGGGAGAAGGCATTCGCCGAAAAATGGTCCCCTAGGCAAAGGCATCTAATGGCAGAACTGCTAGAAGAAGAGTTGAAGGCGGATTCTATGCCGTCAGGCGCTCAAACGTTAGAGGGTCAGCCGTGACCATATGGCGCAACGTATCCACGAACAGGTCCGAACGCCCACGGCGATTGAACCGGAAAGTCATTTCCTCAAGGTAGGCGGCAAGATGCTTTGCAGAAATCCGATGCCATGTTCCGATCACGCCGCGCTTCAGGAGCGAGAAAGCGGACTCAACGGTATTAGTGTGAATGTCGCCATCAACGTAAACTTTGGATTTATGCCTGATTGTCTTGTGCTTCGCCGTGTGTCCCGTTGCCTTCATTGCGCCAGGGTAGGCGTTGAACTCATCCGTTACGATCACGTCAACATCCTCGCTGACGTTCTCTTTGATGAACTGCGCCAGCGTCCCGCTCTTGCAGTCTGCCGCATGAAAGAAGCGAGTCTCGCCGCCGCGCTGCCGAAGTCCGATGACAATTTCCTTCGTACTCAGTCCGTGTCCAGGCTTGTTCTGATGGCCGCGCTGGACTCCGCCCACATAGGTTTCGTCCATTTCTACGGTCCCGTACAGCATCGTCTTTTCCGCCGTCGCCATGGCCGCACGGATGCGGTGGCAGAGATACCACGCCGTCTTGTAGGAACCTTTGTGTTCGCCCCACAGGGTCCGCTTAAGCTGCATGGCGCTCATGCCCTTCTTCGACTCACAGATGAGCAGCACGGCCAGAAACCAGAGAGGCAGAGCAAGGTGGGAGTCGTGAAAGATCGTCCCGCTCGTCACGGTGAACTGGTACTCGCAGCCAACACACTCAAAGCGGGCATAGTCCTTCATGCGCGACACGCGGCGATCCTTGCAGCGCGGGCATTCAACGCCCTCGGGCCAGCGAAGCCGTTCCAACAGTTCGCGGCAGCAATCATCGGTCGAATACATCTTGTTAATTTCAGGGAGCGTCATGGCTAACCCTCGCAAACCGAAATCGCCACTTCAGCGCGTACCGACCCGAAAACTAGTAGCAGCGATAAAGCGTGACTTGCGAACCGTGCGCCTTCCCGTTGAT
>JBAUZR010000289.1:0-7590 GCA_049585375.1 Acidobacteriaceae bacterium | reverse complement strand
ACGAGCGGCAACCCGATTACGATCAACTTCGACAGCGGGGCGATCCTGTCGTCTCCTGAGTGGCCGGCCGACGGGCAGGGCGGCGCCATCGACATCGGCTACAACAACTACATCACGATCAACGGGAACGGCGGAGCCAACGGATACACCCAGGGCATCATCGAGGCGACCGCCAACGGTGATTCCGGAGCCGCCTGCCTGAGTGGCTCCTGCACTTACCACGGCGACAGCAACGGGATCGAAGCGAGCGGTGGAAACTCCAACATCACCATTGAAGGGCTCTCCATCATCGATATGTACGTCACCGCCAGCGGCGTACCGAACGGCGGCGGTGGCACCTGCACCTACGTCCACGGGCAGATCACCAACTGGACCGTGACCAACAACCTCTTTCACGATGTCGCCTGGTGTGTTCAGTTCCAGTACGACAGCGGCGTGTCGAACGGGATCACGATCTCGAATAACCAGATCTATAACGTCGATCACGGGATCATCTTCGGTGGGCCCGCGGGTGGGAACACGCTGGAGAACGTAAATATCTACGGCAACAATATCCACGACTACTCCGACTGGGATACCTCCGCCAATATATGGCATCACGACGGCATTCACGTGTGGGGCTATAACGATAACGGCTCAGACACCATCACCGGCATCAATATCTACGACAACAAATTCGGCGGCTGCGTCGGCAACAACGTGACGGCTCACATCTTCATGGAAGCGAATGCCGGCAAGACCACGAATGTCTCGATCTACAACAACACTCTGATCGACACCTGCAACGGCCAGGATGGCGATGGCCTGCTCACAACGGGTGTGGACGGTGGTTATAAGATCTACAACAACACCATCATGGGCACCGCCAACGATACGTGCATGGGGACATCCAGCTCACCCAATGTGACTTTTATCAATAACGTCGTCAGCGGGTGCGGCACCCTGATGTACATCACTTCAGGTGGCGGCTTCGTCGCCGGAGGCCTGCACAACAACATTTATGCGGGCTGCTCCAGTTCTAACTGCTTCAATTACGCGGGAAACTTCTCCGGATCGCTGTCTACCTGGCAAGGCGAGACCGGACAGGATGCGACTCCTTCGGCGCTCGTCTCGAGCGCGGACCTCAGTGCTGCAGGCGTTCCGCAGACCGGTTCCCCGGTTGTCGGCGCCGGCGCGAACCTGACATCCCTCGGCATCACCGCGCTCAACAGCGACATTGTCGGCAGTCCCCGCCCTGCAACCGGCTCGTGGACGGTGGGCGCCTATACGACTACCGGTACCGCACCTGCGGCGCCGACCGGCCTGACCGGTACGGTGGTCACAAACTAAGAACGACGCCTTTCCAGTCCGGGTCGCTCTTCATCCGTCAGCTGTAACTCAGGAGCTTTCTGTGCCTCGCCCGTTGGGGTGGCGCCGAAAGCTCCTCGGTTCTGCGGGAAAGAACACCTGCGCATTTTATGAAGAAGCTGATTCCTGTTCTGGCCGTCGTCGTCGTGGCCATCGTGATTATTGTTGTTATCGCGATCACTCCTCCGGCCTCCGCGACCACCCGCTATATTGCGCAGTCGGAGGGAATCTTCAGCGGGGGCACGGCCTGCAAAGGTCAGACAGCGATCACGCCCGACACCTTTAACGGCATCAGGAACGTGCCCGGAGATGTGAATTACATCTGTGGAACGATCACAGCCGAGGCGGGCGCGCAGTTGCTGAAGCCGAAAGGGAATGGAGCTGCGGGCAAGCCGGTCACGATTAAATTCGACACCGGCGCCACCCTCCAGGCTCCTTACTTTGCCCCTTCGCCGAATGGCGGCTGCGGCGGCGCGATTTGTCTCTACGGCCTGAGCTATTACACGGTCGACGGGCAGAATACCGGCACGATCCAGGACACCGCTAACGGCACGGGCCTCGCCTACAACCAGAAGACCGAGGCAATCGAGGGGTACAAGTGCAATCACTGTACCGTGGAGAATTTGACGATTGCCAACATGTACGTGCATACCTCGTCCAGTGACACCACGGCGGACGCGAGCGCGCAGCGCTGCATCTCGGTCAGCGGGTCGGACTGGCTGATTCGGCACAATGTGATGCACGATTCCGGCTGGTGCCTCTACGAGAACTACAACAACGGCGACGGCAACGTCGTGATCGTCGGCAATACGATCTACAACACGGATCACGGGTGGATGCTGGCCAGCCAGGTGTCGGGAGGAAGCTCGGGACCGTTCATCTTTCACAACAACACCGTCTACGGCTACGCCAACTGGGACACGGGCAACGACACATACCACCACGACGGAATTCACTGCTTCACCAGCGAAACCGACGGCTCGGCGGCGCACATCACGTTGCTGGCGATCTACGACAACTACTTCAAAGGTCCCATCGGCAAAAACGCCACCGCCCATGTCTTTATTGAAGGCGGCGCCGGTTCCGGCTCCACGCCTTGTGCCGATGAGACGTCGGGCATTGCCATCTACAACAATGTCGCAGTGGGCGATCAGGCCGATCCCGACGGCTTATTCGGACTGTTTTCCGGGAACTACACTGCGGAGCATGGCGGCGGGGTTTACAACAACACGCTCATCAGCACCGCGGGAAGCGAAGTCGGGGTCTGCTTCTCCGCCAACAGCGATACCAGCGGCATGACCTTTGAGAACAATGCCGTCAGCGGCTGTAACCAGTTGATGGAGACCGATCACATTCCCTTCAAGCCGGATTACAACCAGTATGCAGAGGGCGGCGGCAACGCTTTCGTCTGCAACGGGAATTTCAATTCGCCGGCGCAGTTCTCTTCCTGGCAAAGCTGTGTGAAGGGCGACCGCCACTCGGAGTACAAATCGTCTCTGAAACTCAGCAGCGACGATCAAATTCAGGCGGGCTCTCCGCTGATCGACAAGGGGACGAACCTGACTTCACTGTGTACCGGCCCCATGGCTAAACTGTGCTCCGACTATGCGGGGAATGCGCGCCCGGCGACTGGCGCGTGGACGGTCGGTGCCGAATCAACCGCAACTTCCGGCGTTCGCCACCCGTAACCCTGACGGGGACAGTCATCGCCTCCCCTCACTGACCGAGCCGCTCCATCGACGTCCATCCATGACAGCCAAATTCTCGGCGCCCTCTACCGATCGCGCGCTCACCGCTTCCATTGGGAAGAACACGCTCTTCGGCGTGGGGGGACAGCTGTTTCATATTTTGTCCCGGATCATCATTGTTCCGGTGATGATCCATCACCTGGGGCTGGACGGTTACGGCATCTGGTCCGTCCTCATGACCATCGCGGGTTACATGACCCTCGGCGGCGTGGGGATCAAGTCCGCGTTCCAGAAGTATGTCGCGGAGGCCACGGGTACCGGCGATTTCGATCGGGCCAGCCGGTTGCTGAGCACGGGCACATTTGCGGTGCTGGCGCTTTCCGTTGTTGTACTCGTGCCTGTTGCCTTCTTCGCCCATCCCCTGGCGGTCGCAGTCGGAGTACCGGCAAAATTTCTTGCGGCTTCCACTCGAGGGATCCAGTATCTGTCGATCACGGCGATCGTGGCCAATGTGACCCTGACCTTCCAGAGCATCCTGAACGGTGCTCACCGCATTGATCTGCGGGAGAAGCTGAACGTCGTTCTCGACGTCATCAACACGGTTGCCATCGTCGCACTCCTTTCCTTTGGATACGGATTGCTGGCGATGTGCGTTATGTATTGCCTGTATCAGGTCGTCGGCGGTGGTTTGTGGTATCTCTACTCGCGCCGCATCCTTCCCGAAGTCCGAATTACGCCAGCTCTGATCACGCGGACGGTAGTGAAGGAGCTGATCCGGTTCGCCGCCAGCTATCAGCTGGTGAACATGCTGGAGTTGCTGTACGCGGCCGTGCTCCCCATCGCCATCCTGAAATTCTTTGGTGCGAGTGCGGTCGGGGTTTATGCGCTGGCCGCTCGCCTGGTAAGTTTTTCGACGATCATCCAGGGTCCGTACCTGCAGGCGATTCTCTCGGGCGGGAGCCTCGTGTACGCCTCGGGATCGCCTGAACAAAACAATGCGTTCATTCTCAAATCCTTCAAAGCGATGGTTGTGCTCTCCGTCCTGCCTTTGGCCTTCATCGCCTTGTATGGAGCCCAACTCGCTTATGTCTGGACCGGAAAAACCAACCCTCTCCTGGAGGGAGCGGTGATTCTGCTGTGTGCCGGGGGGGCATGCAGAGCGCTGAGTTCGCTGTTCCGCGTGCTCTATCGAGTCTCCGGGGGAGCCGTGATGGACAATGCCCAACTGCTCCTAGGGCTGGCTGTTGCGCTGATCCTCTGGCCCTTCGGGCGGCAGATCGGGTTCTTCGGTTTGGTTGGAGGTGTGCAGTTCCTCGGCCAGTTTCTTGGGCTCATCCTGATGGGCGCGAGCCTCACCTTCCGCTATAAAGGATTTCATCCTCGCAGTCTGGCGCCATCCCTTCTTCGCTTCGGCCTCGCGACTGTCGTGGTTCTCGCCGCTTCTTCTGCCGCTCTTTACCTGCGATTTTCCTGGGGGTTCAATCCCCGCATTATCGATACCATTCGACTCGTGACCGCCGGCGGCATCTGCATGCTGCTCGCCGTGCCCGCTCTGGTCTTCACCGGTTCGGTCTCGCGCTCGGAAGCGCGCACCATGCTGAACACGGTCTCTCGCAAGTTTTCCTCCGCATGATCCGGACTTTCGCAATGACACCCAAAGTCGAAACCGTCAGAGTTCTCTACAGCTTCCCGCATCGCCTGGGGGCAGCCCGCATTTGCCACACGGCCTGGCAACAGGTGTATGGGCTTTTGGGTGCGGGCGCCAGCGTCCTGGTGTTTCCCGGATCGCTCTCCAGGGAACTGCCACCTGAAGCGGTCGTCCGGCCGACTCTGGCTCGCGGCAATTTCCGCATTCCGTATCGGGTGCTGGGCACCGAGCGCGCCTGCAATTTGCACGACTGGATCGTCTCCCAACGGCTGAAACAGTTAGCCGGAAAAATCGACATCGTTCATGCCTGGCCCATCGGCTCGCTCAGGACTCTGAAGACCGCGGCCCGTCTCGGCATTCCCACCGTTCTGGAAAGGCCCAACGCGCATACGCGGTTTGCTTATGAAGTCGTGCAGAAGGAATGCGAGAAGCTGGGCATCGTCCTGCCTGCGAATCATGAGCACGCCTATAACGCCCACATTCTGGCGAAGGAAGAGGCAGAGTACAAGGCCGCGTTTCGCCTGCTCTGCCCATCGGACTTTGTGGTCCGGACCTTTCTGGATGAGGGCTTCAGCCCCGAGAAGCTCACGCGTGATCAATATGGATACGACGAAACGGTCTACCACTCGGGCCAGCAGGTGCGTGACGATCAGCGTGGCCTGACCATGCTCTTCGTGGGCGGGGCCGCCCCGCGTAAAGGACTGCACTACGCGCTGGAGGCGTGGCTTCGCTCGCCGGCCAGCCGCAAGGGAAAGTTTCTGATCGCGGGGGCTTTCGTCCCGGGCTACGCAGACAAGTTGTCTTCCATGCTGTCCCATGACAGCGTCGAAGTGCTCGGGCACAGAACTGATGTTGCAGACCTGATGCGCAAAAGCGACCTGCTGGTACTGCCCAGCATTGAAGAAGGCAGCGCGCTGGTCACGTCCGAGGCTCGGGCCAGCGGCTGTGTTCTCCTCGTTTCAGACGCGGCCGGCGCTATATGCGAACATGGGAAGAACGCGCTGGTGCATCGGGCCGGCAATGTGGATCAGCTCACAGAACATCTTGTCCTGGTGGATACCGATCGGGGTCTCCTCGCGAAGCTGCGGGAGGCGTCCCTTCGTACGGCGGATGAGATCACCTGGAAGGCGGCCGGTCGCAGGCTGCTGGCAGCTTACCAGGAGACCATCGCCGCGTATCGCCGGTCGGTCGAGGCGTCCCGCCATGATCTCCCCGTTGCCGTCGCCCGGTCGTAAGTTGCTGCGCAGACTTTCATTCGTTGGGAAGCAATGCAAGCTCCATTAGTATTCAACGAGCACGCTATAGGTCACGGCTCCTCGGGGACGGTCCTGCACCCCCTGGTCGCGGTGGCGATGCTGATCGCCATCGTGCTGATGCTGACGCGGCCGCGGAAGTACGTGATCGTCCCGCTGCTGCTTTGCACTTTCCTGGTTCCACGCGGCCAGGAGGTGATGCTGGGAGGTGCCCATCTTTACGTTCGCCTGATTCTGATTCTGGTCGGATTTATCCGTCTGGCGAAGGACAAGTTCCGCATCGCCGGCGGCATGAACGTCATCGACAAGATCTTTATCATATGGGCCTGCTACCGCGTGTTAGCAGTCATCATCACCAACTGGCCCGGGAGCACGAACGAGCAGCTCGCCTTCCTGCTGCAGGCGCTCTGCGGCTACTTCCTGCTTCGCTATCTGATCCAGACTGAAGAAGATATTGCACGGGCGGCAAAGGCCTTCGCGGTCTGTGCTCTGGTCCTCGGCCTGAGCATGATCTACGAACGCCACGCCATGGTGAACCCATGGGGACTGGATCTCGGTGGAACGGATGTCGTCCCGCTGATCCGCAATGGGAGCGTACGGGCTCAGGCCACCTTCGGGCACTCGATTCTCGCCGGATGTTTTGGCGGCACCCTGGTCGCTCTCTTCATCTGGCTGTGGATCAGGAAGAACAGGGTTTTTGCCGTTATCGGCATCGTGGGATCCACGATGATGGTGCTGACCGCGAACTCGAGCACACCGTTGCTGGCATATCTCTTCGGAATCCTCGGGGTCCTGCTGTGGCCGATGCGGAAGAAGACGAGGGCGATCCGCTGGAGCATCGTGGCTGTGCTTGCGATTCTGGCGGTTACGATGAATGCCCCGGTATGGTTCGTTATCGCTCACGTTGATGTCGTCGGCGGATCGGGAGGTTATGACCGCGCCTTCCTGATCGACACCTGTATCCGGCATTTCAAAGACTGGTGGCTCTTCGGCACGAATCAGAACGGCAACTGGGGCTATGACATGTGGGACATGTCAGACCAGTTCGTCGCGGAAGCGGAGATGGGCGGCCTCTTTACGCTGATCTGCTTCATCGCCCTTATCTCGAAGTGCTTCGGACGCCTGGGAACCATGAGAAAGCACGTGAGGCCAAAGCAGCAGTGGCTGCTGTGGTGTCTCGGCGCCACCATGCTCTCGCATATCTTTGCCTATTTCGGCGTTGCTTACTGGGATCAGACGCAGATCTGGTGGTTCGCCTTCTTGGCCATGATTTCGGCTGTGACCGTTCCAGCCAAGGCTGCCTCACGGGGAAAACCCGCGCCGCAGGTGCGCGCAGCGGTGGCAGTCCCCGCCCTGGAAGAACCTGCTCGGGCAACTCCCGTCGGCGTGCTGTTCAGAGAGCAACTTCGGCCCTGGGGTGGGCCTGACCTGTGACCGACCTGTCGATCATCATCGTCAACTGGAACTCCACGGCCTGGCTGCTGAAATGCGTGGAGAGCGTCTATGTGCACACGCATGAGACTGCGTTCGAGATTATCGTCGTCGACAATGCTTCTCCGGACGGCGATGTCGGGATGGTGAGGGAGCGCTACCCGGACGTCGTCGTGATTGAGAGTCAGGTGAATCTGGGGTTTGCAGGGGCGAACAACCTTGG
>JBAUZR010000288.1:0-8477 GCA_049585375.1 Acidobacteriaceae bacterium | reverse complement strand
GGGTTGCTCACCGAGGCCGAGGAAGAGGATGCCATCCCGGGCGATGGAGCGGTGGATGGAAAGCAGGAGCTGATTGCGGGTTTCCTGGGGGAAATAGATCATCACGTTGCGCAGGAAGATGACATCGAAGGTTTCGGTAAGGGTGGGAGCCAGGCAGAGGTTGCGCTGCTGAAAACGGCAGAGGCGCTTAAGGTCAGGAGCGACTTCCCATTCGTCGTTGGAGCGGACGAAATATTTGAGGAGCATGCGGGCGGGAAGACCGCGATTAATCTCGATGCGCTGGTAGCGGCCGGCCGTGGCGCGCTCGACCATTTCCAATGAAATATCGGTGCCGAGAATGTCGATGTGCCAGCCGGCGAGCTGGGGGAAGTGCTCGCGAAGGAGCATCGCCAGGGACCAGGCTTCCTGGCCGCTGGAGCTGGCGGCGGACCAGAAGCGAAGGAAGCGGCTCTCGCGGCGGCGCTCGATGAGTTCGGGGAGGAGCTGCTCGCGGAGAAGATCGAAGGCTGCGGTGTCTCGAAAGAAGCTGGTTTCGTTGATGGTCATGGCCTCGGCGACCGAGCGCTGGAGAGCCGGAGTGCGATCGGCGCGAAGCGCAGCTACGAGCTGATCGAGGGACTGAAGACCACGGGCGCGAAGCAAACGCTGGAGGCGCGACTCGAAGAGATAATCGCGGGAGGGATCGACCCGGTTGCCGGAGTTGCGCATGACGACGGTGCGCAGGTACTCGAAATCGACCGGGGAGACGCTCATAGGGCGATCCTGGCGGCCTGAGGCGGCCGGGCGTTCGACGGTGTGACAAGGCGGAGCATCTCGCCGGGAATCGCGTCCAGGGGCAGGATTTTGCTGGCGAGTCCGGCCTGAGCGACGGCGCCGGGCATGCCCCAGATGACGCTGGTCGCGGCATCCTGAGCCAGGACCGCGCCTCCGGCGGCGCGAATGGCTCGGCAACCGGCGAGTCCGTCGGAACCCATTCCGGTGAGGACGATGCCCAGGACACGCCCGGTGCAGGCGAGGGCGGCGGAGCGGAAGAGGACATCCACCGAAGGGCGGCAGAAGTTCTCCGGATCACTTTGGTGCAGGCGCAGGCGAAAATCACGAGTGAGTTCGAGGTGCCAGTCGCCGCGGGCGATGTCGACCACGCCGGGTTCGGGGCGCACGTCCGGGGCGGCTTCGCGTACACGCAAAGCACAAAGGCCGTTGAGCCGATCGGCAAGCAGGCCAGTGAAGAGGCGCGGCATGTGCTGCACGATGAGAATGGGAAGGGGAAAGGCGGCCGGGATTTTCGGCAAAAGCACTTCGAGGGCTGCGGGGCCGCCCGTGGAAACCCCGATGACCACGACTTTCGGCGCATGAACGGGCGGAGGCAGGGCGATGGACGGGATCACAGGCCGGGCTTCGGCGGAGGCGCGGGGCGGATTGCGGGGAAAGAGGGCGAGAATCTTCGGAACCAGGTCCCGGGTGAGCGTTTCGACGCCCTGACGAAGGCCGGTTTGCGCGCCGGGTTTGGTAACGTAGTCAGTCGCACCCCGCGCCAGGGCCTCGAGAGTGATGCGCGCCCCGCGCCAGGTGAGGGTGCTGCACATAAGGATGGGGACCTTGCGGTCGTGGCGCCGGATGCCCGAGAGCGCTTCGAGTCCGTTCATGCCGGGCATTTCGATATCCAGCAAAACGACATCGGGACGGAGGCGTTCGAAGGCGGCGAGAGCTTCGCGGCCGTTGGTGGCGGCGGCCACGATTTCAAAACAGGGCTGCGGCTCAAGGACCATGCGCAGGAGGCTGCGCATCACCGCGGAGTCGTCGGCGAGGAGCACACGGACTTTGCGGGAGCAGGGCGGTTCGGTCATAGCTCCTCGACTCCAGCCATGCGCAGCTTGTCAAAGAGGCCGGCCTCATCAAAGGGCTTGACCAGATATTCGTCGGCGCCGGCCAGCAGGGCGGCCTCGATATGGTCGTTTTCGGCTTCTGTGGTCACCATGACAATGCGGGTTGCGTCGAAGGCATGGTCAGCGCGGAGGCATTGGAGCAGCTCAAGGCCAGACATGACAGGCATGTTCCAGTCCACGAGTGCGACGGTAAAAGGGCCCTGGCGGCGGAGGGCCTCGAGGCCGGCGGCGCCGTCGGCTGCTTCGAGACACTCGACACCACGTTCGGCGAAGATGGAGTGCAGATAGCTGCGGATAAAGCGGGAGTCATCGACCACCAGAGCGCGCATCGGATTACCTTTCTGGCTCAGGCCGGGAAGGCGCCGGCGAGCCGCATCGGTTCAAAGCGCCCGGGCTCGAGACTGACGAGCAGCCGATCCTTCAGCTTCCAGGCGCCGGTAAACAGAGCCTGGCGGCGCGCATCGAGAGTCGGTGGATTGGGCTCGTGGTCGGCGCCGGAGACGTGCATCACCTCGCCGACCGAGTCGACGAAGAGCCCGAAGAGGCCTTCCGGCGTTTCAAAGACGAGAACATCCTCCGGCGCGCCCGCGGCTTCCATGCCGAGCAACCGGCGCAAAGAGACAGCGGTCAGCACCTCACCGCGGTAATGCACCAGTCCGCCGACGAAGTACGGAGCGAGGGGCACCGGCTGCGTAGCCGGCTTGCCCAGGATTTCCAGCACGTGAGCAATGGGAATTCCGTAAAGGGTATCGCCCACGCGGACGGAGCACACCTCCTGGGTCCCGGTGGATGCTGCTTCCTTCATTGAAGTTCCTCCTCAGAAGAGGGTGCGGGCAAAAGAGTTTCGTCGAGCGGGGGAATGCCGGAGAGGCGCACCACGTCGGTGACGTGCCCCTGCAGGAGGGTGATACCCCCCGCGACACCTCCGGTGCCGGCCTCAGACAGGCTGCTGCCTGCGGAGACGTCGAGCACCTCGGAGACAGTCATGCCGACCTGGCGCGTGCCGTCACGGCAGACGACCACGGTGGTTTGGGCGTCGGGATTGTCGCCGGAGTCGGCCAGCAATGCCGCGGCATCGTCGAGAGGGAGCAGCGTGCCTTCAAAACGGAGCACAGGCCGCGATCCGGCGCGCTCGATGCGGGACTGCGGGATGCGCTCGATGCGAACCACGGTCTCCAGGGGCAGTGCGGCACGGCGCCCCGCTGTCGCGACTACCAGATAGTCGCGCTGGCCGGCCTGGCGGCCCTCGGTCCGCGACTCTTCGGTCTCCCCGGAGAAGCCGACGCTGGCCTGCTGCGCAATTGCGCCCGGGTTCAGAATCAGGGCCATCTCGCCGTTGCCGAGAATGGTGGCTCCGGCGTAATAGCCGATTTCGCGCAGAACGGCGGCCAGTGGCTTGACCACAATCTCTTCGGGGTCGGCGAGGCCGTCGATGACCAGTCCAAAGCGGCGGCCGTCGGCGTTGAGAATTGCGATATCGCAGGGAGCGGAAGGCTCGCGAGCAGGCTGCTGGAGCAGGCGGTCGAGAAATACCAAAGGCAGCAGATGCCCGCGCAGGCGATAGAGGGCGGCGTTTTCCAGCCATTCCATGCGGCTGTCGCTCTGCCCGGTGCTCAGGTGAACCAGCTCGGTGAGCGAGCTCTGCGGCAGGGCGAAGTTTTGCCGGCGGCTGCGCACGATCAGAGCCGGGATGATGGCCAGGGTGAGGGGGATGCGCAGGCGCAGGATGGTTCCTTTGCCGGTCTGGCTTTCCACCTCGACTTTGCCGCCGATCTTCTCCACGTTGGTACGGACCACATCCATCCCGACGCCGCGTCCGGAAACGCTGGTGACAGCGGCCGCGGTGGAGAAGCCGGGCAGGAAGATGAGCTGCAGGATCTCGCGCTCGTTCATCTGCTCGGCGCGCTGAGCGGGCACCAGACCGCGCTCGACTGCTTTGTCGCGGATGCGGTCGATACGCATGCCGGCGCCGTCGTCGTGGACTTCGACAATGACATGACTTCCTTCGTGGCAGGCGCGCAGACGTACCAGGCCTTCAGGCGCCTTTCCGGCAGCGATGCGCACTTCAGGAGTTTCGATGCCGTGATCGATGGCGTTGCGGATGGAATGCGTGAGGGGATCGCGGATGGCTTCGAGGAGGCTCTTGTCGAGCTCCGTCTCCTGGCCTTCCATCTCCAGACGCACTCGCTTGTCCAGACTGAGGCTGAGATCGCGGACCAGCCGGGGAAAACGGGAAAAGACATAACTGACCGGCTGCATGCGCGCCTTCATGACGGACTCGCGCAGGTCGGCGGTCACCATATCGAGGCGCCGGCCGAGCAATGAGAAATTCGCATTGGCACTGGTGGCCTGGAGAATCTGATTGCGGGTCAGGACGAGCTCGCCGACCAGATTCATCATGCGGTTCAGCAGCTCGACATCCACGCGCAGAGTGGAATCGGCAGTGCTGCCGGCCGCGGGAGCCTCCTGGGGGGGAGTGGGTTCTTTCGTGGGCCGCGCGGGATGCGACTCCGCCTGCGGCGCGGAGGAAGCCGGCGGTGCTTCCGGTCCGCGGCGCGGTGGTTCGCTATCCCGAGGCGGCCCTGCCTCTTCCGGCGCATCCGGCGGAGGCGCACCCTGAGACGAGTGAAGACTGGGACGAGTGCTGCGCCGACTGGGCGCGCGGCGCTTACGGGGTGAAGTCAGCGGGACAGCCGCGGCGGCGACCAGTTCCGGTTCAGCGACACCGGCGACCGGGGACGGCTGCTGGAGAGCCTCCAGCTGCGCGATCATCGCGTTGTCGTCGTAGCCTTCGCCTTCGCCGCCGCTGACCTCGATGGTGCGAAGGATCTCCCGCAGACGATCGAGCAGAGCCAGCAGGCCGCTGATGATGGGGCCGCTCACGGCCAGCTCGCCCTCGCGGAGCTGCCCAAGGAGGTTTTCGCCCGTATGGGACAGCGCCTCCAGGCGGCTGAAACCCAGAAATCCAGTGGTTCCCTTGATGGTGTGCACCGAGCGGAAGATCTCTGCAATCAGCTCGGCATCGCCGGGGCGGATTTCCAGGTCGGTGAGGCACCGTTCCATGCGGTCCAGGCCTTCCTGGCTTTCGAGAAGGAATTCGCGTGTCAGGTCGTCCACGAACGTTTTATCGGACGCATGCCGAGGGAACTTGAGGAAGGTTGCCCCTCCGAGCCGAAGCGGTTAGCCTCAGAGACGCATGAGCTCACTGGATCCGGCCGTCCTGGACACGTTGCGCGCAGCCGCCGCCGAGGCCGCGACGCGCGCCTACGCGCCGTATTCGAAATTCTTCGTAGGAGCCGCGCTCCTGTTCGACGACGGCTCCATCGTCACCGGCTGCAATGTGGAGAATATGTCCTACGGGCTGACGATCTGCGCGGAGCGAAATGCGCTGTTCCGGGCCATCAGTGAGCGTGGGCCTGGGCGGCGGATCCGGGGGATTGCGGTCGCTAACCGGAACGAGGCGGCGAGTCCGCCGTGCGGCGCCTGCCGCCAGGTGATGAGTGAGTTTGTGACGCCCGACGCCGTGGTTTGCTTTCCTGGCGAGCATGGACCGGAGACGCGTTCCTTCACCGAGCTGTTTCCTTTTGGCTTTGCCCTGGGACCCCGGGAATGATGGCTCAGCACGCGGTCGATCTGATTCGAAAGAAGCGCGACGGTGAGGAGCTGTCAGCCGAGGAGATCCGCTTTCTGGTCGAGGGCGCGGCGCGAGAAAGCATCCCTGAGGAACAACTGTCGGCATGGCTGATGGCTGTTTTTCTCCGGGGATTATCACTGGCCGAGCTGGACACCCTGACGACCGCGATGCGCTTTTCCGGCGAGGTTCTGGATCACACGGGACTGGGCCACAGGACGGTCGACAAGCATTCGACGGGCGGGGTGGGCGACAAAACCTCGTTTCTGGTGGCGCCGATTGCAGCGGCCGCAGGTCTGGCCGATCCGATGATCAGCGGGCGAGCTCTGGGGCATACCGGCGGAACCCTGGACAAACTGGAGTCGATTCCCGGATACCGAACCAGCCTCTCTCTGGCCGAGATGCGGCAGGTGCTGGAGCGATGCGGCGCGTCGATTGTCGGCCAGACGAACGACCTGGTCCCGGCGGACCGCAAACTCTACAGCCTGCGGGACCGCACGGCGACGGTGGAGAGTCCGTACCTGATCTGCGCATCGATTATGAGCAAGAAACTGGCGGCGGGTCTCGATGCGCTGGTCATCGATGTCAAGACGGGATCGGGCGCCTTTATTCGCGATGAGGAGGAAGCCCGTTACCTGGCGGCGCTGATGGTGGAGACGGGCGAGCGCGCCGGGACCCGGACGGTGGCGGTGCTGACCGATATGAACCAGCCATTGGGACGCACGGCCGGGAACTGGCTGGAGATTGCCGAGTCCATGGCCCTGCTGCGGAATGAGCGCGACCCGCTGAACGAGGACCTGCGGGAGATTTCGCTGATTCTGGCTGGGTGGATGATCTACCTCGGTGACCGTGCGAGGAGTGCGGAGGACGGCAGGCGGATTGCCGAGGAGAAGCTGGCGGACGGCTCGGCGCTGCGAATTTTCCGTGAGATGGTTGCGGCTCAGGGCGGCGATCTGGTGGCGCTGGACGCGGGAATGGCGTTCCACCGGCCGAAGTGCCGCCGCCTATTTCGTGCAGATCGGAGCGGCTATTTTGCAGCAGCCGACTGCACGAAGATCGGATGGGCGGTCCAGCGGCTGGGCGCGGGGCGCGAGCGGGCCGGTGAGCCGGTGGACGCGCACGCCGGGCTGGCTGTGCACGTAAAACTGGGGGCAACGGTAGAGGTGGGGCAGGTGCTCGTGACGCTCTTCGCTGAAGACGAGGCGCGCTTTGCCGAGCCGGAGCACCTGCTGCGCGACGGGCTGACAATCGGCGACCATCCTGTGAGCGCGCCGCCGCTGGTGCACGAGATTATTTCCACTGAGAACAAAGATTTGTTCCTCCAGGACCGCACTCGCTCATAGCATTAGGGAAACTCCAGGGAGAACGCATTGGCTCGATTCACGGGGGTGCTCGGACTGCTGACCATGCTGGCGCTGGCATGGATCTTTTCAACCAATCGCCGCGCCATTCGCTGGCGCACGGTGATCTGGGGGCTGGGACTGCAGATTGCCTTTGCGTTCATGGTGCTGGAGTGGGCCTTTGGCCAACGGATTCTGCACGCTGCCGGCAATGCGGTGAACAAGCTGCTGGCGTTTGCCTTTGCCGGCTCGACGTTCGTCTTCGGCGATCTGGGAGCGCACACGTCGAAGATCGGCTCCGCGTTCGGAACCAGCTTTTTTGCCTTCCAGGTGCTGCCGGCCATCATCTTCATCTCGGCTTTGTTCTCCGTTCTCTATTATTTCGGGATCATGCAGCTCATCATTCGGGGCTTTGCGAAGGCCATGCAGTGGACCATGAAGGTTTCAGGTGCGGAGAGCCTGAATGTGGCAGCCAGCATTTTCATGGGACAGACCGAGGCGCCGCTGACGATCCGGCCCTTTCTTCCCGATGCGACGCGCTCGGAACTGATGACCATTATGACCAGCGGCATGGCGCACGTCTCGGGCGGCATCATGGCGGCGTACATCATGTATGGCATCAATGCCAGCAGCCTGCTGGCCGCGGTGATTATGACGGCTCCGGGAACGGTTCTGATCTCGAAGATGCTGGTGCCGGAGGTGGAGAAGCCCGCGACCGAGGGCGTGGTCCATATTCCGGAGAGTGCGGAGCATAAGGACGAGAACCTCATCGGCTCCATCGCGCGGGGCACCATTGACGGCGGGCGGCTGGCTTTTAATGTGGGCATCATGCTGATCTCGTTTCTGGCGCTGATTGCGCTGCTGAACGGGATGCTCGGTGGGCTGCACACCTGGCTTGGCTGGCATCACATTCCTTTCCCCCATTCGCTGGATGCGATTCTCGGGTTTTTCTTCGCCCCCATTGCGTGGCTCATCGGAATTCCATGGCATGAGGCGGGCATCGTCGGCAATCTGCTGGGGACGCGGATGGTATTGAACGAGCTGGTGGCTTACACCTATCTGGGCGGGATGAAGGCCACACTCGATCCGAGGTCGTTCACAATTGCGACGTTCGCGCTCTGCGGGTTTGCGAATCTCAGTTCGATTGGGATTCAGATTGGCGGTATTGGCGCGCTGGCGCCGAACCGTCGTAACGAGCTGGCCAAACTGGGCCTGCGCGCGATGCTGGCCGGAACCATGGCGAACCTGATGTCGGCGTCGATTGTAGGAATTCTAATTCGGTAACCATGGCTGAGACACTCTTCGAAAAGGCAAATGCGGCGGCGGAGTTTGTCCTGGCGCGGACCGAGCTGCGTTCGCAGATCGGGATTGTGCTGGGCTCAGGACTGGGCGCGTTTGCGGAGCAGCTTGATTCGCCGGTCGCGATTCCGTTTTCCGAGATTCCGCATTTTCCGCAGTCCACCGTGCCGGGACACAGCGCTCGTCTGGTGATCGGCAAGGTCGCCGGCGTTCCCGTCGCCGTCATGCAGGGGCGCGTGCATGCCTATGAGGGCTACAGCTCCGACGAGGTGGCCTTTCCGGTGCGGGTTCTGGGGCGGATGGGCGTCCGCCATCTGGTAC
>JBAUZR010000287.1:0-2158 GCA_049585375.1 Acidobacteriaceae bacterium | reverse complement strand
CGATGACAACGGCACTCCCTTGCAATGGACGCTCACTCTCGCGCCGTTTGCGCTCAAAGAGGGGCTGCAGAACGTAGATCTCGAAGGCATCAGTTTTGATTTTTTCGAGCAGTCCGGCGCGATCTCGGTCACGGTCAATACCTATGACGAGTTGACCGACGCAGCGCCGATGGACACGCAGACCTCGTCCATTCCCGACGCGCTTTCAGGGCTGACGGATTTCCGCGTCGCGGGCCGGTTCATGAGCCTGTCGATGACCCAGAGCGTGCTCGGCGGCTACATGCGGTTGGGCAAGCCAACGGCGTTCATTCGGCCGACCGCCACACGGCGCGGCTGATCTTCTTTCCCACATTCCGAGGCCTCCCATGCGGCGCGTGACGATCAATCCGCACGACCCGACCTCTGCGCTGCAAGAAATTCAGACCGCGTCGAGCGAGAACGATCTCGTCGACATCGCCAACAGCTTCACGATGACCGGCACGCTGACGGAGACGACGAATCTCAATCTGTCATCGCCGACCGCTGCCAATCTCGCCGCCGTTCTCGGCACGCTGCTTTCGATCATGCAGCGGGGCGGCCTCAACCGGACAGGCTGAATGTCAGATGTGACGGTGCGTTTTGCGGAGAGCGACCAGGACGTGGTCGCGATCCACGCCTTCCTATGCGTGACGATGGGACCGCTCCTGCCGGGTGACATCGACCCGAAGAACAGCGCGATGGAAGTCTGGCGCGTCGTCAATCACGAGTGCGCCTTGATGGCGATCCGCGATGACAAACTCGTCGGGACCATCGGCATTGTGAAGGTGCCGCATTGGTGGGCGCGGGATCGGTATTTTCTCGCGAACCGCTGGTTCTCGGCATTGCCGGACTCTGGCGCCGCGCGGCCGTTGATCCATGAAGCCGTTCGGTTCGCCAAGGACCTCGTAAGCCCCGAGGACCCCGGCGGCCTTGAACTGCACATTTGGGACGAACAGCGCGGCCGCATCACGATCCTCAATCGCCACCCGCGGCGACAAGACGTGAACCCGATCTTCGCGCAGCCGGCCGCGGCAGCGCAACCACCGAGCACCACCACACTGTAATAAGAGCGCGCAAGCGCCAGGACGGTCCGCATGTGCTTTGGCAACAACCAGACAACCAACACCACAAACACCAGCCAGAACTACACTCCGGCTTCGTGGCTCACAAACGCGGCTCAGGGCAACCTGAACTTTGCGAGCAATCTGCAGCAAAACGGCTTCACGCCGTACACCGGGCAGCAGGTCGCGAACTTCGCGCCGCAGCAGCAGCAATCGTTCGGCATGGGCAACGGCATCGCCGGTGCCGTGACGCCGAACACGCAGCTCGCCGGTGGCGCCCTCAATCAATATCTCACTGAGGCATCGGGACCTGCCCCGCAGGTTAATCCGGAGACAATCTCTTCGCAGATGTCTCCGTACATGAACCAGTACGTCAACCTTGCGCTTCAGCCGCAGTTGACGGCAGCGCAGGCACAGCAAGCCCAAAACCAGCAGTTAATGCAGGGGCAGGCGACCTCGTCCGGCGCGTTCGGCGACCCACGCGCGAATATGCTTCAGAGCAACCAGCAGCTCGTCAATGATCTTTCCAATCAGAGCCTGATCGGCAACGCCTATAACGCGGCCTTCAATACCGCGATCGGCGCCGGCGCGCAGGATGTGGCCAACAATCTCAATGCGCAGACGACAAACGCAGGCCTCCAAAATACCCAGCTTCAAAATCTGCTCGCGGGATCAAACACTGGCTACAACCAGGCCACCGGCGCCACGAGCCTCCTCAATACGCTCGGCGCGCAGCAAACCGCACAGAGCCAAGCCGGCCTCAACGCCGAATACAATCAGTGGCTCATGGCGCAGCAGTACCCGTTCCAGACGACGCAGCTCATGGATCAGGCGCTCTATGGCGGCAGCATCGGCGCTCCGAGCACCACGACGGGGCAGTCCGTCACGCAGCAACCAAACAATGCGGGCTATGGAATTCTCGGCTCGCTGCTCGGCGCCGGAGGCACGATACTCGGTGGCCCACTCGGTGGCATGCTTGGCGGCGCGCTCGGCGGATCGCTTGGCGGCGAGAGCTCCGGCGGAAGCACCTCTGGCGGTTTTGCGGAAGGTGGCGAACCGCCTGTCGGCCGCCCTGCTCT
>JBAUZR010000286.1:0-4272 GCA_049585375.1 Acidobacteriaceae bacterium | reverse complement strand
CCTTTCTGCTCGCCGCCGGAGCCCTCGGCGTGACCCGCCGCCAGGTCCTCATCGCCCTTGGTATCGCCCGCTCCATCCGTTACGGAGCCGAAGCCGCTCTCGCCCTCGTTTATGGTCATGACATCCTGCACTGGGCCAACAAATATCTCGCCGGATGGTCCAACGTCATCCTCTATACCTTCCTCGCTCTCATCGCCGCCGGCATCCTCTTCGGAATCTGGAAGTACCGCCGCGACCAGCACCTCTCTGCCTCCAGAGGCCAGCACACCAACGCCCGCGTCGCCTGATCCGGTTGTCATTCGGAGCGAAGCCGAGGGACCTGCTTTTTCAGGATTGTGTTGTCATCCCGACCGAAGGGCAGCGCAGCGGAGGGACCCGCTTTTTCGGGATTGCATCCCGGGCGGAGCGCACCAGGGACAAGTCCCAGATCCATCGCTGCGTTCGGCGTGAGACGCTGGATTACTGGACGTCGCTCACTTTCCCGTTCACAAAGATGATCTTCATGTCTGAGTAAATGAAGATTGTCTTCTTCGGAAACTTCACCACGTTCAGAGGCTGACCTTTGCTCGCAGTCACTTCATCGGGCGTCTGCCCCAGGGCGATGGTGACGGGGCCCGGGGGCCGGGCCGGAGCCGCGGGCGTCGGCGCAGCCGCGGGTGCGGGCGAAGCGGCCTCTTCCGGACTGTCCGGCGCGGTGGCCTCTGCGGTCACCTGCTGTTCCAGTTGAGCGCCCTGTTCAGACTGCTGGTCGAGTTCGGCGGCCCCATTGGGATCGGCCGCCGGAGCCGCCGCGGCATAAGGAGCTTCCGTCGTTCCCTGAGTGGCCGTAGCTGGAGGAGCAGGCAATCCGCCCTGCCCGGGGTGGTCCTTCATCTGGGCCATTCCGCTGTCAATGTTGGCCAAAAGACTGTTGTGCATCTCCTGCAGGTCGGTCAGGTCGACGCTGACGGTACTGTCCTTCGGGCAGTCGGCCTGCTTGCTGGCAAGCACGCGCAGGTCGGCCGCGCTTGCGTCTTCGGCCGGCGGAGTGCTCAGCTGCAGCACGTCGCCTTCGGTCAGTCCGCAGTCCTCGCCCGCCGACGTGACCGTCAGCCCCGCGTTGGCCACAAAGACGTGCGGCTGCCCATCGGCCAGCAGGGTGGCCAGACTGGCAGTGCTGCCATCCGAAGGATCCTGTGCCTTCTGCGATGCTGCGAGTTCGCGGCTGATCTCTTGGGAAACCGCGTCCTTCACCTCCTTGGTCATCGTCGGGGAGGTCGTCCCGGTATCCGGATCGTAGGAGGCAAAGACAAGGTGAGGAGCGTTCGTACGCCGTACCTGAGCCGTAGCACCGGCGGCGCCCGCAGCCACGCCTGCCGCGTAAGCTTCAGCAAGGCTGGTCGAGATCATATAGTCCGCGAGCCAGTAGGCAGCGCTGGGATAGACAGGATACGGGGCAAAATAGGCTCCGTAATAGCCGTACCAGGGATTGCCGCCCCAGCCCCACGCGTAGGGTACCGGCGCAGGCCACGGATTATAGGCCCAGCCATAATAAGCCGGAGGATAGTAATAGGCCGGCATATACCCATGCAGATAGACGCCGTGGTAGTAATACGGATGGTAATAAGCTCGGTAGTATCCGCCGTGCCGGTAATAAGCTCGGCTGTAGTAGGTCCGGCCGCGATACGAGTAAGGGCGCTGAATATATCCGCGTCCATGGCCGTAAGCCACCATGCGTGAGTGATCGGGACGATCCACCACCGTCCGCCTCATGCCTCGCGGACCGCGGCTTACACTCATGCCGTTCCCGTGTACCTCCCTCACGTGGCCGCGGGAGTCGAATCTCGCCTCATGCCCGTTCGCGCCCTTGAAGCTTGCCGGACGCCCATCGGGCCTCCGCGTCATCTCGCCGCCCCGCGCCGTGCGCGTGGTCGTGCTGCCGTCACGGTTCCTCACCGGGCCAGTGTTCGTCCTGCCGCCTGCGTTCCGCGCTCCAGGCGCACCGGGCCGGTTCCCTTCGCCGCCTGGTTTTGCGTGCGCCGCCGATGTCGCTCCATGGGTCGCAGCCGCCGGTTTAGCTGGAGCTTTCACGGCCGGTTTGGCCACGCTCTTGGTCTTCTGAGCGGCGCTGGCGGGTATCGCCAGACAGGTTGCCGCGGCCATCAGCGCAACCACCACAACCCGCGCGACGGTGGACAAACGGATTCCAGCTTTCCGATCCATATACAATCCCTCACTTTTGTTTCTTAACCGCTTGTCCCAACTTCGAAGTTATTCGACGTCGCTGACCTTATCGTCCATAAAAATAATTTTCATGTTCTTGTAGATAAACGTCTTTTTCTTCCCCAAATCGATCATCTGCAGCGGCATGCCCATCGCCTGCAGCACCTGTGTCGATGACTCCCCGATCGAAATCGTGGGAGGCGGTCCTGCCGGAGCCGCTGGAGGAGGAGGCGGAGGCGGAGGTGGCGCGGCTACCCTTTGTACCGGAGGTGGAGGGGCCGCAGCAGGCGGGCCCTGATTCTGGCCACCCGAGTTATCGCCGCCCTGCGCGTCGTCCCCACCTGTATCCGGCGCCAGGACTGCCTCCACGGCTTGTTCCACGTCGTCCGGTGGAGCGTCGTCGAGATAGCCTTTCTTGAACTTGAAAGAAACCACCGCCTTATATCTCGATTGGCCTCCGCTGCTCACATCCAGCGATTCGACGGTCAGCAGTGTGAACCGAAGCTGGTCTCCCGTATCTCCCTTGCTTTCGATCTTCGTGATGTAAACCTTTTCCCCGCTCTGCAGGACATGCGTTCCCATCTTCATCAGCGTTACCCTTGCAAACATCGAGGGCGCCTGGATCTTCCCATCGACCACTTTGTTGTCCGGTTCCATCATGCTGCCGGAGGGCAAAGCGTAAATGCCCGCCGATTTCATACTCATCGTTGTCCCGTCTTTCGTGATCTGCGCACTGTCGGGAGTCGTCTGCGTTACCTGATATTTCTTTTGCAGAGCCTCGACTACTCCGGTCGGCGGATGAGCCGTCGCCCAGGCCGGTGGCCCGCAAATTGCGGCCAGAAGCGCCAGCACGGTCGGAAGGAGCAGGGTTGACCCGTGGGACGCAACCGCAGCTCGCTCGGCTGCCGGCGTGCCCGTGCGAACGAAACGATCTGTGACGCCAAAGAGATCCGGCGGCAGAAGCGCTTTCTCTGTACCAGCATGCGCGCCGGAAACGATGCCAAACCGGCCAAGGTCATTTCCCCTGATCCTCATATCAAAACCCTCCAGGCACCGCGCCAGAAAGCCCTGCGGGCGGTCCCGTTGCGCAGCGATATCGCCGTTTACGAGTAAGTCAACCAGTACTTCGGGGGAGTTGGGGGGAAGAGCCCGCTGGAAATCGGCTAAGCTTACACCACTTCGGTCAGCCGGGGATACCTTTTTTCATCAACTCAACTCGGCCTGCTTGCGCCCCCGTTTTCCTGCATCGGCGGTCCCGGGCCACCTCCGGCCTGACCTTTTCGTCCAAAGCGTATGCAAAACCAAACCGTAACCCGTGCCGCCGAGGCCGATTTCGGGCCAGCCGAGATTTACGACGTCCTGGTCCAGGTCAACAACATTCCAGCATGGGCGCCCGTCTTCGCAGATGCCATCGAACCCATCGACGATGGTCACTACCGTGTCACGAAAGGCGGAGACACCTTCAGGCTGGAGGTCGTCTCGCATCTGTCTGCCGGCGCCGTGGACTACATTCGAGAAATGACGGACAACAAGCGGGGAGGGGCTTATATCCGCGTAACACCACGGCCGCTCGGCGGCAGCACCATCACCATGACCGTACCCCTTGGCCCCAATACGACCGAGTCGGAGGTAGCCAGAGTTGTCGACCAGGAACTCGCCGAGCTCATCCGCCTTGCGCGCCCCCGATTACGCCAGGTTGGATAATGCCCGCGCCCCCTAATCCGCAAGCTGCAGCCGAACCCCTGTAACCGGTTTCTCCGGCCATCTGTGGACTCCGATGCCGCCAAGCAGGACCGCGAGTATGCCGAAGCCACTCGTCACCGCAGCGAAGCTGCATTCCGGAGCGAGTGCGGCAGAGGAACCGATTTCGGCTGCCCTGCAAGCACCGGGCAACGGGAAGGAAGGCTCCCCATCCGCCACGTTAGCATCGAATGGAACGATCTTCCCGTTGGTCCATCATGACTCTGAATGCCAGTCGCGTATCGGTCACTGAGCCGTTTCAAATTCACATCGTTGCCGGCTGGTTCTCCATGGGAGCCGACGTCGGCCAGAGTGTGGAAAGCCCTGTTC
>JBAUZR010000285.1:0-2533 GCA_049585375.1 Acidobacteriaceae bacterium | reverse complement strand
CCACTCAGGCGACCCAGAGCCACGCCGCGCAAATGGAGGCATTCGAGCGCGCTGTTCGTCGCGCGCTCGAAACCGCCGCCGTCGGCGGGGAGGAAGTTCGCGCGCTGGCAGTCGATACGACGGGCTCCAGCGTCATTCCCGTTGACGAACATCTCCAGCCGCTGGATGATTACGCGCTCTGGTGCGATCACCGAGCCTGGCGCGAGGCCCAGGAGATCACGGAAAAAGCGCATGCCCGGGGCCTCGAGGCCATCGATTGGTGTGGAGGCGCCTATTCCTCGGAGTGGGGATTTGCCAAGCTGCTGTACTGGCTGCGGCACAATCCCGGGAAGCGCGACCGCCTGGCCACCGCACTCGAGAACTGCGACATGGTCGTGGCGACTCTCTGCGGCATCACCTCAGCCGCAGAGCTGTCGCGCAGTGTTTGCGCCATGGGCCACAAGTGGATGTGGAATCCGAAGTGGGATGGCCTTCCGCCCGAAGATTTTCTCGCTTCCATCGATCCGTTATTACGCGGTGTAAGGGCCAAACTGGCAGGCAAGTACACTACCTCGGATCACATTGCCGGAGGGCTGAGTCAGGAGTGGGCCGAGCGCCTGGGCCTGCGACCGGGCATTCCCCTTCCCGTCGGGGCGCTGGACGCGCACTGGGATGCCGTCGGAGCCAACATCCGCCTGGGGGACGTCACCAATGTCATCGGGACCTCCACTTGCATCATCGGCGTCAGCGAGGAAGCTGCCCTCGTTCCCGGAGTGTGCGGCGTGGTTCCTGGTTCGGTGCTGCCTGGATACACCGGCATCGAAGCCGGCCTCTCAGCGGTGGGGGAGATGTTCGATGGCATCGCGCGCCGATCCGGGTCCAGCCTGGAGACGCTGACCGCAGGTCTTGAGTCGTACCATGCCGGCCAAACCGGGCTTCTGCGCATGGCGTGGGACAACGGGGATCGCACGATTCTGGTGAATCCCAGTCTGGGGGGCGTGACGCTGGGCTGGAACCCGCTGCACACAGCGCAGGATGAGCTGTTCGCCGCGATCGAAGGCACGGCACTGCACACGCGCATTATTCTCGAACGAATGGCAGAAAAGGGATCTCCCGTAAATCGCGTCATCAATGGCGGTGGGATTCCCCGCAAAAACAACGCACTCAACCGGGTCTACGCCAACGCACTCAACCGGCCGGTGATGGTTCCCTCAGGCGATGTTACGAGCCTGGGCTCAGCGATCTTTGCCTTTCTGGCCAGCGGCGATTTCAAGTCAATTGACGAAGCGCAGGCAGCTCTGTGCCCGCCGAGCGTCACCTTTGTTCCTGAAGCGAGAGAGGCGGCCGTTTACGACCAGCTGTATCAGCTTTATCGGGACTTGTATTTTTCTCTGGGACAGCTCGATTCACCGGCTGTCCGCATCGGCCACATTTTGCCGAGGCTGCGCGAGATCGCGGCTGAGTCGCAAATCTCCCCCAGAGGAACTCAATGAGCATTAATTCCCGGGTCGTCAGGTGTACCGTTGTTGGCGCCTTAGGCGGTCTCCTGTTCGGCTTTGATACCGCGGTCATCTCCGGCACCACGCATGCCCTGACTGTGCAATACCACCTCACGCCATTTCTTTTGGGCGTCACAGTCTTCAGCGCATTGCTGGGCACCGTCATCGCCGCCATCACTGCGGGCATTCCCGGCCAGCGCTTCGGCCGGCGCGACTCCCTTCGCGTCATGGCGATCTTCTATGTGCTCTCGGCAGTGGGTTGCGCATTTGCGTGGAACTGGACCTCGCTGATTGTTTTTCGCTTCATTGGCGGCCTTGGCATCGGTGGGTCGTCTGTACTCGGCCCCATGTATATCGCCGAGATCGCGCCGGCCGCCTGGCGAGGCCGCCTGGTCGGCTTCTTTCAGACCAATGTCGTCATCGGCATTCTGCTTGCGTATATGTCCAACTTTCTCATCGCCACCATGCACCTGGGACGACTGGAATGGCGCTGGCAGCTGGGCGTATCGGCGATTCCCGCTATCTGCTTCTTTCTCGCTCTCTTTGGCATCCCGCGCAGTCCCCGCTGGCTGGTCATGAAGAAGCAACTGGCAGAGGCTCTCGAGGTGCTCCGGCTCACAGGCGCCCCAAACGCCAAGCAGGAGCTGGAGGAGATCATTGCCTCCGTACACCTGGAGCGGTCCGCTTCGACCGACCCTCTCTTCTCGCGGCAATATGCCAAACCGATCTTCCTCGCGCTGACTATGGGGATGTTTTGTCAGCTCTCCGGAATTAACGCCATCCTTTATTACCTGAACGACATTTTTGCTTTGGCGGGGATCACCGGCGTGTCGGGAGATATTCAGGCCATTGCCGTTGGAGCGACGAACCTGATCGGCACCCTGTTTGCGATGTCCATCATCGACAAAGTCGGTCGGAGAAAGCTTCTGCTCACCGGTACCGCGGGCTTAGTAGTCTGTTTGGCCGCCATCGCCGCGATTTTTATCACGCACAAACACATGGCTTGGCTGGTCTGGTTCCTGATGGCTTATATCGCGTGCTTCGCGATCTCGCAG
>JBAUZR010000284.1:0-1566 GCA_049585375.1 Acidobacteriaceae bacterium | reverse complement strand
AGCGGCAACCCGAAATGCGCGAACTGCATGGTGCACTCCGGCTATGAAGGCACGGCGGTGAACTACACGTTCGGCTCGCTGAAAGGCCTGCTGGAGACGGCGAAGGCGATGATGAAACGCTATCCCGACAAGGGCGCGCTCGATCTGCTGAACGAGCCGGTGCGGCCGGCACACAGCTTCAATCCGCTGGTGCAGATTGAGACGCGCGTGACCGTGCAGGAGGAAACACACGCATGACCGGTTCAACACCCACAGAAACAGAGCCGAAGTCGAAGATCGATCCCAACTCCGTTGAGGTGATGGAAGGCCGTAACCGCGAGCAGTTGGAAGGGTGGATTCCATCGCTGGCGAGCGAGGAAGAGATCCGCCAGGCGCTGGAGAAGGCATTCGACTATCGCGGCGACGTGACGCTGACCCTCACGGACGGCCGCGTGGTTCACGGCTACGTCTTCGATCGGCGCACCGGCGCAACGCTTGCGGATTCCGCGGTGCGCGTCATGCCGTCGGATGATCGGACAAAGCTGACAATTTCTTACGCGGAGATTGCGGCGCTGGCATTTACCGGGCGCGACAATGCCGCCGGAAGAACCTTCGAAGCCTGGATCCGCAAGTACTGGGAGAAGAAGGCCGCCGGAGAGAAGAACATCGCGATCCATCCGGAGTCGCTCGAGGGGTAACAAGGGCGCCGCGTCGACCGTCCGCCCCGATCCGTTCTTCGCCATCGTTCGCAGCGAGACAAACAAGTCTTTCCTCGCGCGCGACCGTCTAATCCTTCATCGCAGTCGTTATTTTTCTTCCCTTTTTGGAGGCAGTTTTTGCGATCCATTGTTGTGCCCGGTCTGGCGCTCCTTTTGTGCGCGACCGGCTCCTTCCCCCAGCAAACGTCCACGAATTCGCAAAACCAGCAACCGAGCGCAGCGCAGAACCCGCAATCGCCGCCACAAACACCCGCCGGCACTCCGACGCTGCCCAACGCGCCCGTGCCCACACCGAAGCATGACGTCCCAAAGCCTCTGCGGCAGCCGAAACGCATTCTGGGCATCATGCCGAACTACCGCGCGGTCAGCGCCGGAGCGATCCCGCCTCCGCCCAGGCCAAAGGAAGCCTTCAAAATTGCCACCGAGAACAGCTTCGACTACTCGGCGTTTGTCTTTGTGGGAATCACGTCGCTGCTCGCCGAGGGAGACAATACGCAACCGCAACTTGGCAAAGGTGTCCCCGGATTCTGGGGATATACCTGGCGAGGCTTCGTCGATAAAACCGACGGCAATTACTGGGTCGATTTCATCATGCCCACCGTCGTCCATGAGGATGAGCGCTATTACGCAAAGGGGGAAGGACCAATCCTCAACCGTGCCGTCTACTCCGCAACACGGATTCTGATCACGCCGGACTACCACGGCAAAAATACGTTCAATGCGGCCGAGATCCTGGGCCGCGGCGTCTCCCAGGCCATCTCGCTCACCTACTATCCTTCCTCGGACCAGACGCTGAGCGGGTTCAGTGATAAGTACGCCTACGCGCTGGGCCGCGATGCTCTCACCAATGTCTTCCGCGAGTTCTGGC
>JBAUZR010000283.1:0-4842 GCA_049585375.1 Acidobacteriaceae bacterium | reverse complement strand
CTGCACAACCAGGAGCAGCAGTTCTTTCCGGTGGTGAATCTGTTTGTGTCGCCGAAGTGGGAGATCAATTTTGGGGCGGGGTGGGGCGCGACGGCATCCACCGACCATTTGATCGTGAAGGGCATTCTGGGGCGCTACTTCAATTGGGGCGATCTGCGCAGGGCTCATCGCGCGGCGCGCCCGTAAGCGGAGACCGGTATCAGGGGTGCTGCTCACTAAGGAGCATCTGGATGGCCTTGCGGTAGTCGAGATCGGCAGGGACGGGCGAGAAGCGGGACATCTCTTCGGTGATGCGGAAGCCGAGGGACTTCACGAGGAGCGCCTTGCCGGTGAGATTGAGGTTCATGCGGGTGAGCTGCCAGTTGTCGTTGCCGACGTCGGTTTGCTCAAGAAGGATGGTGCCGCCCTTGTCGAGACGGCCGATGATGCCCCAGCCAAATTCAACTTCGGAGATGACGTGGGCCCTGAGGCGGACGAGGCGCTCGTGGGAGGCTTCGATCCAAACCTCGCCGGCCATGCCGGTAAGTATCTTCGATTCGGCGTCGGGCGGAGAGAAGCGCGGATTGGGCGCAAAGGTGAGGTGATAGCACTGAGAAACCAGGGCGGGCGCAGCCGCGGGGGGAGGGGTCGGCTCGCTCGGGAGAGGAACGAATGGAGGGACAGTGATGGTGCAGGGAACAGTCGAATCGTAGTTGTAGAGGAAAGCATCCGGGAGCTCGCGGAGGAGCTTGTCGATGCGGGCGGCGTCCTCCTGCTCGCGCTTGTGGCGGTGCTCCTGGAGGTCCGGGTGGGCGGCAAAATTGTTAAGGCGCTCGATCTGGGCTTGGCGTGCGGCGGATCCCAGGGGCTGGCCGTTGGCGGCAATGGTCATGGCTACATCGCCCTGGCGGGTTTCGATGATCTTTTGGGTGAAGTCGCGACGCTCGTCGCGCTTGTGGAAGATAAAACTAACCGACTGGGGGGCGGCGTCGGCGGCTAGCCGCTTGTCGACCGCCCGCCGGACCAGAGCGGCGGTGTCGATGGGAGGTGGCGGAGCATCCTGGGCGCGGGCAAAAGCGGGCAGAAGCCAGGGGAGCATGATGGCGGCCAGGAGGGCGGCGGAAAGCCGGTTTGGGTGGCGTGGCAACGGATGCATGCAGACTGAGCTTACGGTCTTCCAGGAGAAGTTGATGAAGGAGGCTTTCCTGTGGCCCGGGAGCCGAGTCGGTTCCGGGGTGTTCTCCAGTAGACGGGTTTTCCCGGCGAAAAGTTACGGTTTCCGGCAAGATGCTGGTTCCGGAGGGAGGGTCCTGTGCTCTAAAATTGTCAGTATGAATCGTGGGTTTTGGCGTTCCGGAATGCCGCTGGCCGCGGCGTTGCTTCTACTGTTTCCCTCGGCGCACGCTCAGGAGCAGCGGGGCCGCAAGTACAAGCCGCCCCCGCCCACCTGTGCCATTACGGTGACGGTGCTGCGGGCCGACAATGCAAAGCCGCTGCAAAATGCCGCTGTCGTCTTTCATCCTCTGAAGGGTGGGAAGGATGACGGCAACATGGAGCTGAAGACGAATCAGGACGGCAAGGTTTCGCTGAATCTGATCCCGGTGGGCTCGACGCTGCGCCTGCAGGTGATCGCCTCGGGCTTCCAGACGTATGGGAAAGACTACGATCTGCCCGGCGACTCGCGGGAGATTACGGTAAAGATGAACCGTCCACAGCGGCAGTACTCGATTTACCAGAAACATCCCACCGACGACGGGGGACAGGCGACGCCGCAGCCGCAAACGCCGCAGTAGGGGGCGAATTCGCTTTCCGTAAGGGCGGTGCACGGCGGTTTTGTCTTTAGATGTCTCTGCGTCCGGACCTCCGCCCTGAACCGCTATTCTGAAGGGGCCGTGTCCTCCACCCAGCAAACCACTTCGGGCCTGCCTTCGCTGCATGATTTTTTTGCGCCGGGGGGAGTGTTGTCGCGGTCGAACCTGCCGTATGAATTCCGGCGGGGGCAACTGGAGATGGCGCAGGCGGTGGAGCGCGCCTTCACGGACCAGCGTCATCTGATCGTCGAGGCGGGTACGGGAACGGGAAAGACGCTGGCGTATCTGCTGCCGGCGCTGCGGCGATGCGCGACCAACGGGCAGCGGGTCATTATCTCGACGGGCACGAAGAATCTACAGGAGCAGCTGTTCTTTAAGGACGTGCCGTTTCTGGAGTCGCTTCTGGGGCCGCTGCGCGTTTGCTACATGAAGGGGCGCGCGAACTATTTGTGCCGGCACAAGCTGTTTGCGCTGCGGAATCAGCCTATTTTGTCCGGGCTCGAGGAGATTTCGCAGTACCAGGCGATCGCGGAGTGGGAAAAGACGACCGAGACGGGGGATCGCGCGGAGATCGACGACCTGCCGGAAGCCAGCGCGTTGTGGTCGAAGCTGGACGCGCGAAGCGAGGCCTGTTTGGGGCAGACGTGCCCGGATTACGGGCGTTGCTTCATCACCGAGATGCGGCGGAAGGCGATGGAGAGCGATGTGGTGATCGTGAATCACCACCTGTTCTTTGCGGACCTGGCGATTCGGCAGCAGGCGGGCGGGGCTCCTGATGCGGGGGTGCTTCCGGAGGCCGGCGTGGTGATCTTCGACGAGGCGCATGAGCTGGAGGACGTGGCGTCGAGCTACTTCGGTATCAGCCTGAGTAATCTTCGCTTCGAAGAACTGGCGCGGGATATCGAGACGCTGCTGCGCGGTGCGGGGGAGCTGAAGGCGGAGGTGCTGACGGCGACGGCGATGATCCGGGAGCGGGCGCGGCTGTTCTTTGGGGCCCTGCCGGCGCGGGCAGGCGGTCGAGGCGCGGGTGGCGAGGGGCGGATGCCGTTCACGAATCGCGAGGAATTTCTGGAAGCGCAGGGGGATGTTTACCTGGGCCTGCTGAACGCGCTGCATCGGATGGAAGGCGAGCTGGAGCGATTGAAGAAGGCTGAGGAGGCCGGACCGTTGCGCCGGCGCGCGAGCATGGTGCGCGAGCAGCTGAAGTTCCTGATGGAGTCACAGGACCGGAACACGGTCTTTTGGCTGGAGCGGCGGAGCGGGCGGCAAATGAGCACGCACCTGCAGGCGACTCCGATCGATGTGTCGGAGCTGCTGCGGGAGCTGTTGTTTGAGAACTATCCGAGTGTGGTGCTGACCTCGGCGACGCTGACGGTGCAGGGAGGGTTTACGCATATTCGCAAGCGGTTGGGGCTGGACGAAGCTCGAGAGCTGGTGGTGCCTTCGCATTTCCAGTACGGACGCCAGGCGCTGCTGTATCTGCCGCCGGAGATGCCGGACCCCAGGGAGCCGAATTTTCAGGATGAGGCGGCGCGGCGGATGCGGAGAGTGCTGGAGATCACACGCGGCCGGGCCTTTTGTCTGTTCACGAGCTACCAGCAGATGCGCGAGCTCTATGAGCGGCTGCTGGTGGAGCTGCCATATCCGCTGCTGCTGCAGGGCACGGCGCCGCGGAAGGCGCTGCTGGAGGAGTTTCGCACAACGCCGAATGCGGTTCTGTTTGGTACGTCGAGCTTCTGGCAGGGCGTGGATGTGCAGGGCGAGGCGCTCAGCTGTGTGATCGTGGATCGCCTGCCCTTTGCGGTGCCCACCGATCCGGTGGTGCAGGCGCGGATGCGCGCGATTGAGGAGGCCGGGGGCAGCCCGTTCTTTGAATACCAGGTGCCGTCGGCTGTGATCACGCTGAAGCAGGGATTTGGTCGGTTGATCCGGTCGCTGGACGATCGCGGCGTGCTGATGCTGCTGGATCCTCGGCTGGAGCGGCAGCGGTACGGGAGGGTGTTTCTGGAGAGCCTGCCGCCGTACCGGATTACGCAGAACATCGGGGATGTGGAGGCGTTTTTCCAGCCGGTAGCCGGTAGCCGGTAGACGGTGGCTGCGAGCCAGGAGGCGCTTTCTGCGCCATTGCGCCATTCCACGCAGAGAATCATGTTGGGTGACGCAGCGCACACTGGGCTGTAGCGCAGGTGCAAAGCAGAGAGGCCAGGACAATCGCCGTAATTTCAATCACATGCAGCTAGCCGAGAGTTTGGCAGGCGCCGTGCAATATCTCCGGGCATCCAGCAGTCCCCAGGAGAAAGCCAATGGAACGGAATCAGAGTTGTCAGGAGTGCACGGCGCGAGGCAAACACCTCTTCTGCAGCATGGAGAACGCGGCGCTGACCAAGTTCGACTTCATCGGTACGCCGGTGCAGTTCGGCGGCGGCGCGGTGATCTTCCGCGAAGGCGACAACTGTGGTTCGGTGCACGTGCTTTGCTCGGGACGTGTGAAACTGTCGGCGACCAGCCGTGAAGGCCGGACGCTGATCCTGAAGATTGCGCGGGCCGGGGAAGTGCTGGGGCTGTCGGCGGCACTGGCCAACCAGCCTTTTGAAGTGACGGCGGAGACGGTTGAGCCTTGCCGGATGAAGACGATCCGGCGGCAGGCGCTGATCGATTTTCTGGATCGCAATCCGGATGCCAGCATGCGAGCGGCGCGGTGCGTCGCCCTGGAGTACAAGGCGGCCTTTAGTGAAGTACGCCGGCTGGCGTTGCCGGCAACCGCCTCTGGCCGGGTAGCGAACCTGCTGCTCGACTGGAGCCGCGAACAGGCGCCGGAGAATGCTCCGAAGGGCCGGTGCATGATGCCGCTGACGCACGAAGAGATCGCTTCAATGACCGCCACGACGCGCGAAACGGTGACGCGGGTGCTCGGCCAGCTGAAGCGGGACAACCTGATTCAGATCCATGGAGCCGCCCTCACCGTCCTGCAACCTCAGGCGCTGGAAAGGCTCGCGGTTTAAGCGGGGCGCGCTCACGAATACGCGAGTGAATGCGCTCCAGGCCCTCCCCC
>JBAUZR010000282.1:0-6550 GCA_049585375.1 Acidobacteriaceae bacterium | reverse complement strand
GTTCTGATTGGAACGTTGCTCTACGCCCACCGCACCAGCGTGACCCGTGCGGCGGAAAACCAGGGACTGCGCGCCAAGCTGCGCGCCATATTGGCAGGAAGTGTCTAGCTGAGGAGTCGAAGCCGATGAAACCGATGAAGAGCCAGCCCGAAGAAATCCGCATCCAGTATCACGATGAAGTCCCCCGCGGCGCGAAGATCAAGGTCATCGGCGTGGGCGGAGGCGGCGGCAACGCCGTCAACCGCATGATTGCGGCCAGCATGGAAGGCGTGGAGTTCATCGCCGCCAACACCGACCGCCAGGCGCTGCAGCTCTCGTCGGCGCCGGTGAAGCTGCAACTGGGCGTGAAGCTCACCAGCGGACTGGGCGCGGGCGCCAATCCCGATGTGGGCCGGCGTGCCGCCCTTGAGGACTCTGAGAAGATCATTGAATCTCTCGAAGGCGCGGACATGGTCTTCGTGACCGCGGGCCTCGGTGGAGGCACCGGCACGGGCGCGGCTCCGGTCATCGCCAGCCTGGCCAGCGAAATGGGCGCGCTCACCGTCGCGGTGGTCACGCGGCCCTTCGCCTTCGAAGGCAAGCGGCGCATGGCTCAGGCGGAGCGCGGCATGCAGGAGCTGCTGGAAAGCGTGGACACGATGATCGTGATCCCCAACGAGAAGCTGCTGGCGGTCGCGAAAGATGCTGGCTTCTTCGAGTCCTTCCGCATCGCAGACGATGTGCTGCGCCAGGGCGTTCAGGGGATCTCCGACATCATCACGATTCCGGGCATCATCAACCGCGACTTTGCCGACGTGAAGACAACGATGGCGGGTATGGGGTACGCGGTGATGGGTACGGCGGTCCGCAGCGGCTCGAATCGCGCGATCGAAGCGGCGCAGGCGGCGATGGCTTCCCCACTGCTGGAAGCGGGAGCGATCGACGGCGCCCGCGGCATTCTGATCAACATCACCGGCTCCAGCTCGCTCAAGCTGAGCGAGGTGAACGAAGCCTCCACGCTGATCCAGACCGCGGCGCACGAAGATGCCAACATCATCTTTGGCGCGGTGCAGAACGAATCGATGGGCGACGATATCAAGATCACGGTCATCGCCACCGGCTTCCGGCAGGGATCGGGTGAGCGGCGCGAGCAAATGCTGACCGCCTCTATGCGCTCCGGTGCTTTGGCTCCGCGCATCGAGTCGCGGCCGCCCACGCCGCGCTTCGCCAGCGAGGAGGAGGACGGTGACGAATATGTGGCTTCGGCACCTCGCGTTGCCGAGTCGGAGCCGCCGGTGCTGGTCCCGGTTTCGAATCGCGACCTCATGACGGCCTTCCGTGAGCCCGAGGGCGAGCCGGCCATGGCCATCGAGGAGGTCCCGGATGAGGATGAAACGGTTGCCGTTGCCGTGGCCGATACCGGAGCTCAGGAGGAAATCCCGGTGATGGCCCACGCCGCCTTCGAGGAGGAGCCCGGCGAGAACCTCGACATCCCGGCCTTTATGCGCAAGGGGACTCTATAACCATAACGGGGCAGTACCTCGGTGCGAAAATGTACTGTACAGGCAACACTTTCCGGTTATAGTGAACCCAAGAGTTCCCGCTTGCCATCCAAGCAACTGCACAGAGGCGTCCATGGGATTTCACCATGGGAAGGCTTTCAGAGTTGGGGCAAAACGGGGACCGGCAATCAGGAACGACCTGGAATGGAACCGCCAACCCGTTCCGGGATAATCGATGAAAGATACGGGCCGATAACAGCTCCACCGGACATTTTCTGCGGGACGATCAGACAGAAGATCCGGTTTTTGACCAAGAGACACCCGATGAAGCGCCTCCTTCTCTCTCTTCTGCTGGTTTCCCTGATCGCGCCGACTTTCGTCTTCGCGGCCACCACGACGACCACGCGTCGCACCCATCATCGCCGTCTGCATGAGACGGCAGCCACGCGCCGGCGGCTGGCCACGCAGCACCACAGCGAACGGGTCACGGGCGCGCATCTGGTCCGGACCAGCCTGACCCGCACCCGTTACCGGCATGTGCGGCACCGCTATTACGAGCGCTTCACGGCCAGCTCCTTTGCCAGCTCCGACATTACCGCGGGCGATATCACCGCGGGCGAAGATCCTGTCGTCCGCCAGGCGGCCATTAACGCCCTTGGCGACATGAACGGCACAGTTGTAGCCATCGATCCCTCCAATGGCCGCATTCTGGCGATGGTCAACCAGAAGCTGGCCCTTTCCAGCGGCGCGGAGCCCTGCTCCACGATTAAGCTCTCCGTGGCCCTGGCGGCACTGGAAGAAGGCATCGTCACCAAGGACACTCCGGTCAACCTGGGCGGCCACTACTACCTGAATATGACGGAGGCTCTGGCCCACTCCAACAATCTCTACTTTGAGACGCTGGGCCGCCGCCTCGGCTTTGAGCGGGTGCGCCATTACGCCACTGAGTTCGGGCTGGGCGAACTGGCCGGCTACAACATTCCCGGCGAACATCCTGGCCTCTATCCCGATCAGGCGATTCCTGAGAGCGAAGGCGGCGTCGGCCGCATGTGCTCCTTCGGAGAGGGTATTTCGATGACCCCGCTGCAACTGGGCGCCCTGGTGGCGGCCATTGCCAACGGCGGCACGCTCTATTATCTGCAGCACCCCACCACGCCCGCGGAAGCCCTGAACTTCCAGCCGCGGATCAAGCGTACCCTCAACATCGCGCCCATCCTGCCGGAGATCGAAGACGGGATGCAGGCCGCGGTACGTTACGGCACGGCTCGTTCGCTGCGCACCAACTTCAATGAGTTCCCCGTGCTCGGCAAGACCGGCACCTGCTCCAACGACGGCACCCGCTTCGGCTGGTTTGCCTCGTACGCGGACACGCAGTACGGCCGCATCGTTGCCGTCTTCTTCCTCGAAGGCGGACGGCCGACCTTCGGTCCCAAAGCTGCCGAGCTGACCGGCGTCTTCTATCGGAATCTGCTGGGCAGCAGCTACTTCGCTGAAAAACAGCCTGCAGAGACTCCCGTGGCTACCACCGCGGTCGGTGCTCCCCAGTAGATTTCCATCCCGGTTTGGTCTTAAGCGGCCGGTCGTCCCGCAGCGGAGGCCGGCCGTGCTGTTTTCGCTTCGCTGTGGGCGCGCTCCCGCCTCCACGCATCCTTTTGATGGCCGCGATACAGCGCGTCCCGCCGCTTGGCGAGCTCCGCGTTCATCTCTGCCCCGATCAGAGTGGCCAGCGCCATCAGATAAATCCAGAACATCAGGGCGATGATGGCTCCCATGCCGCCGTACAGTTTGGAGTAGTTGGACATATCGCTCAGGTAGAAGGCGAGCCCGGCTGAGCCGGCAAACCACAGGGCGATGGCAAAGACGGCGCCTGGAAGCGTGGACTTGAATCGCTGCTTCAGGTTCGGACCGAGGAAATAGACCAGCTCCAGCCCCACGACGAATCCGATAAAGACGGTGGCAATACGGATCACCGGCCACAGCTTTTCCAGAGCGGGAGGCAGGGAGAAGATCTCGCCCATGAAATGTCCGAACTGCGGACCGGCAATCAGA
The DNA here is from genome assembly GCA_049585375.1 of Acidobacteriaceae bacterium. Taxonomy (GTDB): domain Bacteria; phylum Acidobacteriota; class Terriglobia; order Terriglobales; family Acidobacteriaceae; genus Palsa-343. The sequence goes on along the minus strand of JBAUZR010000282.1, from coordinate 3,020 downwards.
GCCAGCAGCGAGATGGTGAGCAGCCCGCCACTGGTAAAGGCGAGCAGAAGGGCCTGCAGCCGGTCGCGGATCCACGAGCGCGGCCGGGCCACGTCGTAGGCGATATTGAGCGCGGAGATCAGCGAAGTAAACCCGCCGGTCGTCGACCAGATGTAGCTGACGATTCCGAAGGAGAGCATGCCGGTGTGCGGACGGAGCAGGTTCCCGATCATCCGCTCCACCAGGGCCAGGGCGTCCGGAGGAACCAGCAGCGCCATCACGCCCAGGAGTTGCGGGTACAGGCCGGGCAGATGCAGCAGGGAGAGCACCGCGACCACGGTCAGCAGCAGCGGCACCATCGACATCATGGACCAGAAGGCCAGGCCCGCGGCCACGTCGATCACCCGCGTCCGGATGAGCTCGCGTCCGACAATGACGGCCAGGACCCGGGTTTCTTTCCAGCGCCGCCGCATCCTCTGCTTCCAGCGCCCGAAGGTCTTGCGGCGGCGAGGCTTCTCTCCGGGCCCGGACAGACGGGGCTCCCACCTGCCTGCGTGGGCCGGCGTGGCAAAATCAGGTCCCGAGGTAGAGTCGTCACGCGGCACGGTGGGCCTCCGGATGCAACCGGTTTCTAGTGCGATGGCGGGGAAGCCTCCGGCGGATGCGCGGCACCGCTCGATTTCCCTGGCGGCTTGCCGATTGCACGCTTTTCTGCGATACATGGATGCGTTTGCCGGAGGAGCCGCCATGAAACCAAAGGGTCTCGCCGCCGCCGTTACCGTTCTTGCTGCTCTTGCACTTGCCGCCCCCGCGCTCTGCGCGCAGAATCCCCGCGAGGTTTCCTTCCCCAGCGGGCCCGAAACCGGACATGGGCTGCTTTACGAGCCGTCAGGGCCCGGACCGCACCCCGGCCTGATCGTGATTCACGAGTGGTGGGGACTGAATGACTGGATCAAGGAGCAGGCGCAGCGCTTCGCCGGGGAAGGCTACGTGACTCTGGCCGTCGATCTCTACCGCGGCCAGGTGGCCACCGACGCCGATACCGCGCACCAGCTCAGCCGCGGACTTCCGCAGGATCGCGGTGTGCGCGACCTGACCTCGGCTGCCGCCTGGCTCGCCCGCCAGAAGAACGTCGACCCCAACCGCATCGGAGCCATCGGCTGGTGCATGGGCGGCGGCTTTGCCGTGCAGCTGGCCGTGGCCGATCCCACCCTGAAAGCCGTCTCCATCAACTACGGCTCGCTGCCCACCGACCGGGCAGCGCTGGAGAAGATCCACGCCGCCGTCCTCGGCAATTTCGGAGGACAAGATCGCGGCATCACGCCCGACGACGTACATGCTTTCGAGGCCGCCATGCGATCGCTGGGGAAGAGCGTCGATGTGAAAATTTATCCCGACGCGGGGCATGCGTTTGAGAATCCAAACAACAAGACCGGGTACCGCGCTGAGGACGCCGAAGACGCCCAGAGGCGCTCCACGCATTTCCTGGCGGAGCACCTGCATCCCTCTGAAAAATAAACACTGGGACAGCCTGAGTAAGTGCCTTTGGATTTCGCACAAGGTTACTAACGTATAGAAAATAGTTCTTGCGTGCATGCTTTCGAACGTGTTAACTATGCAGGCAATAATCTACAGATTCCTGCCTTGCTGTACACAGGGGAAAGCACGTTACCACTATGAAAATTGGAACAACTATCCGAGGCTATCGTCTCTCGAAGGGGCTGTCCCAGGGAGACATTGAGAAGCGCACCGGGCTTCTCCGCTGTTATCTCTCCAGAGTAGAAAACGGTCACACCGTACCTTCACTCGATACTCTGGCCAAAATCGCGGGTGCGCTTGAACTTCCACTGTCTCAGCTGTTCGCCGAGGACACGCTGGGGCGGCAATTCCAGTCACAGAAGCTTTCCGATGATGAACTCCGCTTCCTGACCCAGATTCGCCGTTACTCGACCAATCTGAATGACAGCGACCGCAAGCTGCTGCTGGCCATGGTCAAGAAGTTCGCCGCGACCGCCACGCGCTAAGCATTCCCCCCGGCTCTCTCCTGTTGGTTCCACTGTTGATATCGTGATGCGACAGAACTGCTTCCTGGGCCCCGGGAACTATCCCGCGGTGGCGCCGTAAAACGCCCGCAGACCCCATGCGACCAGCAGCAGCGCAAAGGTCATGACGCCGATGGCGATGGCGCGTCTGCGGATGAAACTGGCTTTGGGCGCGCCAATGCGTGGCAGCAGCGGGGCGCCCAGGGCCAGGCCGCTGAGGAATCCGCCGAGGTGCGCCATGTTATCCACCTGGAGACGGGTGTGCGCCACCCAAAGGCCGGCGTCAATGACGAAATTCAGCAGCGCGAAATACCACACGCTGCGGCGCAGACGCTTCAGCTCAAACTGCGGGATGGGCAGCAGCGGCGACCGCAGCAGCATCAGCAGCACGCCCGCGATCCCGAAGACCGCGCCGGAAGCTCCTGCGCTGAGCACTCCACCCGCCGGGCCCGGGGGACGCTGATTGAACGCGACGCTCAGCAGGTTGCCGGCGACTCCGGTGAGCAAATAGGCAGCGACCATCCCCAGCTCCCCGAGCAGCGGCTCGCCCAGCAGGCCGAGGTTCCAGAGGCACCACATGTTGGTGGCGATGTGAATCCACCCGAAGTGGACGAAGATGGAGGTGACCAGGCGCCACCACTGGCCCAGAGCCACGACGTAGCTGCCGTTGCAGAGCAGCCCATACGAGATAGGATCCGTGAAGGTCGGCCCTGCCAGGGTGCCGCTCCGCAGCAGTGTAAACAAATAGACGGCGCAGTTAATGCCCACCAGCGTGTACGTGGCCGGGGCATGGGCCCAGTGGCGGCGCGGCCGCTGCACCGGCTGGGGCGGCGGATACCACCCGCGCGGCTCCGGCTGCCGCTCCGGTCCCGGCACTGTTCCCGGCGGCAGAATCTCCGGATGCGATGAGAATCGTCGCCCCGCGCTCTCTTCGTGCTCCATGAACCTACCCTATCGTTCCCGCCCCGCCGTGACAAATGCGCATGCACAACCAAGCCC
>JBAUZR010000281.1:0-8944 GCA_049585375.1 Acidobacteriaceae bacterium | reverse complement strand
GGCGGCAACGTAGCTGTAATGCTCATCGTCCCGTTGAGCTTCGCCTTCGGGTGTCTGATATTCCTCACGGAAGTGGCCGCCGCAAGACTCGTTACGCTCCAGGGCGTCGATACACATCAGCTCGCCCAGCTCGAAGAAGTCGGCAACGCGGCCTGCCTTCTCGAGGCTCTGGTTCAGGTCGTCGCCGGACCCGGGAACGTTGACGTTCTTCCAGTACTCCTCGCGCAGTGCCCGGATTCTGCCGATGGCGTCCTTCAGACCCGCTGCTGTGCGGGACATGCCGCAGTCGTCCCACATGATCTTGCCCAGCTCGCGGTGGAAGGAATCCACGGTACGGTTGCCGCGGATGGCAAGCAGTCTGTCGACTCCCTGCTGCACCGAGGTGACCGCTGCCTGCACTTCGGGGCGTGACTCGTTCACCTTGCCCGGCTTGGCTGTCGCCAGATAGTTGCCGACGGTATACGGAATGATGAAGTATCCGTCGGACAGCCCCTGCATGAGCGCGCTGGCGCCCAGACGGTTGGCGCCGTGGTCGGAGAAGTTGGCCTCGCCAAGCACGAACAAACCGGGGATGGTGCTCTGCAGTTGGTAATCCACCCAGAGGCCGCCCATGGTGTAGTGGATGGCCGGGTAAATGCGCATCGGAACCTTGTAGGGATTCTCGTCGGTGATGCGCTGGTACATGTCGAAGAGATTGCCGTAACGTTCCCGGATCGTATCCTCGCCGAGGCGCTGAATGGCCTCGGAGAAGTCGAGGTAGACGCCGAGGCCGGTTTCTCCCACGCCTCGTCCTTCGTCACAGACGGCCTTGGCATTGCGCGAGGCGACGTCGCGAGGCACCAGGTTGCCGAAGGCTGGGTATTTCCGCTCGAGATAGTAGTCGCGCTCTTCTTCAGGAATCTGGTTCGGCGGTCGCTTGTCTCCCTTCTTCCTCGGGACCCAGATGCGTCCGTCGTTGCGCAGCGATTCGCTCATCAGCGTGAGCTTCGACTGGTAATCGCCGGAGACAGGAATGCAGGTGGGATGAATCTGTGTGAAGCAGGGATTGGCGAAGAGAGCGCCGCGTTTGTGCGCGCGCCAGATGGCTGTGGCGTTGGACCCCTTGGCGTTCGTCGACAGATAGTAGACGTTCCCGTAGCCGCCGGTGGCCAGAATCACGGCATCGGCGAGTTGCACGCCAAGCTTGCCGGTGATCAGGTTGCGAGTGACAATGCCGCGCGCCTGGCCGTCGATCACGATCAGGTCCAGCATCTCCGTGCGCGGGAACATCGTTACCTGACCCAGGTCAATCTGCCGCTCGAGCGCCTGATAGGCGCCCAGCAGGAGCTGTTGTCCGGTTTGGCCGCGAGCGTAGAAGGTGCGCGAAACCTGGGCGCCGCCGAAGGAACGGTTCTCCAGAGAACCACCGTATTCGCGGGCAAAGGGAACGCCCTGGGCAACGCACTGGTCGATGATATGGACACTGTTCTGCGCCAGCCGGTAGACGTTCGCCTCGCGCGCGCGGAAGTCGCCCCCTTTTACCGTGTCGTAGAAGAGGCGGTAGATGCTGTCGCCGTCGTTCTGGTAGTTCTTGGCCGCGTTGATGCCACCCTGGGCGGCGATGGAATGCGCGCGTCGCGGGGAATCCTGAAAGCAAAAGCAAAGGACGTTATAGCCCAGTTCGCCGAGAGTGGCAGAGGCCGAAGCGCCTGCCAGTCCGGAGCCGACGACGATGAGCGTGTGACGGCGTTTGTTCGCGGGATTGACCAGCTTCATCTCGAAGCGGGCATTGTCCCATGACTGTTCAATGGGGCCGGAAGGAAGGCTTGCATCCAGTTTCATCTATCGAACCCAGCCCGCCAGGACGCTGACGGGAATCGAAATGTAGCCAACGGTGATGAGAATGGCAATCCACAGGGCTGCCTGCTTCAGCACCGGTGTGTGCCGCGGATGGTTGAGGCCCAGTGACTGGAACATACTCCAGATGCCGTGTCGCAGATGGAAACCCAGCAGGACCATGGAGAAGATGTACCAGGCCGAGACCCACCACACCTGAAAGCCGGCCACCACGTTGTGGTAAACGTCGCCATCAATGAACTGCGACTCAGGATGAATCGTGCCGGCAGTGAACTCGAGCAGATGGAAGATGACGAAGGCCAGGATGATCGGCCCGCTCCAGTACATGGTGCGATCCGCGTAGGACGAGGCGACCGATTTCTTCACCTTGTAGCCGACCGGCCGCGCCTTCTGATTGCGCGACCACAGCTGCACGGTTGCCCAGATGTGCAGGACGACGGCCAAGATCAGGACGCCGCGCACGATCCAGAGGATTTCACCCAGGTTGTGCAGGAAGGCGCCGTAAGCGTTCAGGCGGGCGCGACCGTCGAAGACCTGCAAATTGCCCAGCAGATGGCCGATGATGAACAGGAACAGGATCGCACCTGTTACGGCCATCACAGCTTTTTTGCCATTCGTCGATTGCCAGAAACTGGCCGCGCGGTGTTCGGGGCTACTTGCCAGCGTGGCACTCATGCAGCGAACCTGGAGCGATGGATCACGGAGAACGTCCTTCTCTGCTTTGTGGTCCGTCGCCCGGGCAGGCCGGGTCAAGCCGGGTGCCAGGCGAACGGTGAAGCCAGGTCACCTGCTGCGCGATTCCGGAGGTTGGCTGAAGTCTGCCCAGGGCCGTCAGGACGCAGAAGGCGAATCTCTATTATTGGTGCCAGACAGAAGCAGCGTCAACCGCGGCAGGTCACCGTAGTACCGTTCCGACGTGCAGTCTCGCGGTGATCCTGGCGATCTGCAGCTCTTCTTCGGCAGGGATCACCAGCACTTTCGCGCACCGCGCCGGATCACCGCTGGTGAGGCCGAGGAAGTCCAGTCCATCGCAAATCCGGTCGCGCATCAGCGCGTTGTGCTCGCCGATTCCCCCCGTGAAAATCATGCGGTCCAGACCGCCCAGCTCAGCCGCGTAGGCGCCGATCTGCTTCTTCACTGCCTGGGCGAAAATTTCGATGGCCAGGCGAGCGCGGGGATCACCTTTCGCCGCACACTCCTCCAGCAGGCGCATATCAGATTCACCTCCGGCAATCGCACCCAGGCCGGAGTCATGATTCAACAGGGACTCCATTTGATCAGCGGACAAGTGTTCGGTGCGCAACAAATACAGCAGAATGCCGGGGTCCAAATCTCCGGGCCGGGTGGCCATGGGGATACCGCCTGTCGGCGTCATGCCCATCGAGGTGTCGACTGAGCGCCCGCGGAACAGAGCCACCAGGCTGGCGCCAGAGCCCAGGTGCGCGGCGACGACGCGGTCGGGCAGGTCATCGCCCAGCCGGTACAGAAGCGATTCATAGGAGATGCCGTGGAAGCCGAAGCGCTCCACGCCCTTCTCATAGAGATGTTCCGGCAGGGGATAATGCCGCGAGGTTTCCGGCATGGTGCGGTGGAAGGCCGTGTCGAAGCAGGCGTATTGCGGAACTTCGGGGAGCAGCTTTGTCGTCTCGCGGATCAGCTTCTCTGCGGCGGGAATGTGTAGCGGAGCGAAATGAACGGCTGCTTCAAGCGTTCGAACCAGACTTTCGGTGATCTGTTGGTGCTCGCGCAGATGCGGGCCGCCGTGCACAATGCGGTGACCGATCATCGACGGGCGCCCCTGTGAGGTTTGGTCGATGGTTTTGAGGATCTCCGCGAGCGCGTGTCCCTGTGAATCCAGGCGATAGGGTTTGTCGACCTGCACTGCGCCCTGGACGTCTTTGATCTGCAGACGGCCGTTGCTGTGGCCAATACCAATTGCACCGCCGGTGAGCACCGGGGCGGGGTCTTCATCGGCGGCAGGCGGACGATACAGGCCGAACTTCAGAGAAGACGACCCGCTATTGACGGCCAGAATCCGGTCTTCGCCCGTTTTCACTGCGGCCATGTCCAGTTCCGGATCTCGGCCCGGTCGATGCCGTTGGTATGAGCGTAGTTCAGGCTGTCGGTGATCTGGTCGCGCAGCCATTCCTGCGTGTGGGAGCCGATGTCGTGGAGCCGGGGCACGCGGTCGATGATGTCCATGGCCAGGTTAAAGCGGCTCACGTTGTTCAGGATTGCGAGCTCCAGCGGCGTGTTGATGTTGCCCTTCTCTTTGTAGCCGCGGACGTGAATATTGTCGTGGTTGTCTCGCCGGTAAGTGAGGCGGTGAATGAGCAGCGGGTAGCCGTGAAAGTTGAAAATGACGGGCTTGTCGCATGTGAAGAGGGAATTGAAGTCGGCGTCGCTCAGGCCGTGTGGGTGCTCGGTGGCCGGCTGCAGGCGGAAGAGATCCACGACATTGACGAAGCGGAGCTTCAGGTCGGGGAAGTGCCGGCGGAGAATCGCGGCGGCGGCGAGCGCCTCCATGGTAGCTATATCGCCGGCGCAGGCGAGAATCACATCGGGTTCTGCAGCGTCATCGGTGCTGGCCCAGTCCCAGATGCCGATGCCCTTCGTGCAGTGGAGAACAGCGGCGTCCATATCGAGATACTGCAGGTGCGGCTGCTTGTCAGCGACGATGACATTGACATAGTCCTGGCTGCGCAAACAGTGGTCGGCAACGCTCAGCAGGCAGTTGGCGTCGGGCGGCAGATAAATGCGAGTGACGGAGGCGCTCTTGTTGGCCACGACGTCGAGGAAGCCGGGATCCTGGTGGGAAAACCCGTTGTGATCCTGGCGCCACACCACGGAAGTGATCAGCAGGTTGATGGACGAAATGGCGGCCCGCCAGCGCAGTTCCTTCTTCGATTCTTCCAGCCACTTCGCGTGCTGATTGAACATCGAGTCGATCACATGGACGAAGGCTTCGTAGGTGGAGAAGAAGCCGTGGCGGCCGGTGAGCACGTAGCCTTCAAACCAACCCTCCAGCGTGTGCTCGCTGAGCATCTCCATCACGCGACCGTCGGGCGCGATTTCCGTACCATCGGCGTCCTCCGGGAGTATCTCTTCCATCCATGTCTTCGGACTGGCTTCATAAATCGCCTGAAGGCGGTTAGAGGCGGTTTCGTCGGGACCGAAGACGCGGAAATTCGTTGGATTGTCCCTCATCACGTCGCGAAGAAAATTCGCCAGCACCTCTGTCGCACCCTCATAGAGCGCACCTGGCGCTTTGATCTTCACGGCATAGTCGCGGAAATCGGGCATGTGCAGGGGCTGGCGCAGGACGCCGCCGTTCGCGTGGGGATTGGCTGACATGCGGCGCTGGCCCTCCGGGGGGAGAGCCCGCAGCTCCGGCATCGGGCGGCCCTCCGGATCGAAAAGCTCTTCCGGGCGATAGCTGCGGAGCCATTCCTCCAGCAGGCGAAGATGTTTCGGATTCTCGGCCACCTCGAGGATTGGCACCTGATGCGCGCGCCAGAAACCCTCCACCTTGTGGCCGTCCACTTCTTTGGGACAGGTCCAGCCCTTGGGCGAGCGCAGCACGATCATGGGCCAGCGCGGCCAGCCCGCGGAACCGCCGCTGAGTTTGCCCTGTTCGCGCGCCTCCCGCTGGATGGTCCGGATTTCGTCGAGGCAGTGTTCGAGGGCGGCCGCCATGAGCTGATGCATCCGATGCGGATCGTCTCCCTCGACAAAATGTGGAGTCCATCCGTTACCGCGGAGGAGCCACTCCAGTTCCTGGTGGGGGATGCGAGCGAGAATCGTGGGATTCGCGATTTTGTAGCCGTTCAGATGGAGGATGGGCAGAACCGCACCGTCACGTACCGGGTTCAGGAACTTGTTGCTGTGCCAGGAGGTGGCCAGCGGCCCGGTTTCCGCTTCGCCGTCGCCGATCACGCAGTTGACGATCAGATCGGGGTTATCGAACGCCGCGCCGAAGGCGTGGGACAAGCTGTAGCCCAGCTCGCCGCCTTCGTGAATCGACCCCGGCGTTTCCGGCGTGCAGTGACTGCCGATGCCGCCAGGAAACGAGAACTGCCTGAAGAACTTCTGCATTCCCTCAAGATCCCTGCTTTTGTCCGGGTAGATCTCGGAATAGGTCCCTTCCATCCAGGCATTCGACAGCATCGCAGGCGCGCCGTGTCCAGGACCGGAAATGTAGATCATGTTCAGATCGTATTTCCGAATCACGCGATTCAGGTGCACCCAGACAAGGTTCTGCCCCGGGTCGGAGCCCCAGTGACCGAGCAGCCGCTTCTTGATGTGCTCGGCTTTCAGCGGCTCGCGCAGCAGAGGATTGTCGTAGAGATAGATCATGCCGGCGCAGAGGTAATTGCAGGCGCGCCAGTACGCGTCGATCTGGTGAAGTTCCTCGGCGCTCAGGGTTTCCGGGAGAGTGGCCACAGACGCGGTCATCGAGACCTCGATTCTCCGTGCGACGGAAGGGTTCTGGTTACACAGTAAGATGCGGCGGATGCGCTGTCGACGCATCGAGTGTGAAAATGTGAGGAGACGGGAGCTTTATGCCGGCTCGATTCCGGCGATCTCCAGTTCGAGGCCGCCGAACTCCGGATGATCGTTCTCCCGAAGGCGGTAAGCGAGATGAATCACTGATTCGGGACCGAGGGCCAGATCGCGCACGCGATCGGCCAAATTCCATCCAACCGCGGAGAACGTCAGGCCCTGCACGACCCGCAGCCGCACATGTTTCTCTTTCATGAACAGCGGCGGAGCGGCGATGCGCACATTGCGGGCGATGAAGACAGGCTCCTCATTTTCCATGCCAAAGGGCTCGAGGCGGCGCAACCACCCATGCAGCGCCGGTGTAACGCCATCGAGCGCGACCTCGGCGTGGCACTCGAGAGTCTTGCCGAGATCCTCTTCGCGGAGGTGGTCGGCCGCGTATGCGCAGAGGCGGTCGCGCAGTTCTTCCACGCGATCGGAGGGCAGGGAAAAGCCGACGGCGTGTGCGTGTCCGCCAAAGCGGGTGAACAGATCATGACAGCTCTCAATCGCCTCCAGCAGATGGAAGCTGGCGATGGAACGGCCCGAACCGTAAGCCTCGCCATCCTCGCGGGTGACGACAATGGCCGGTTTCCCGGTCTGATCGACGATGCGCGAGGCCAGAATGCCGATGACGCCGCGATGCCAGCCGTCTCCGTCCATGACGATGCAGCGGCTGTCGCGGAAGCAGGGCTCGTCGAGGCGTGCGGTGATTTCCACCAGCATGGCGGCTTCGGCGGCGCGTCGCTCCTGGTTCAGGCGCTCGAGCTTGGCGGCAAGATCGTCGGCGCGCTGGCTGTCGCGCGTGGTGAAGAGCTCGATGACTTCCGTCGCGACATCCATGCGGCCAGCCGCGTTGATCCGAGGAGCGAGCCGGAAGGCGACGTCGACCGTGTTCAGCGGCCGACGCGCTGTATCGATCTGGGCTTCGCGCATAAGGGCGCGCAATCCCAGACCGACTGGACGGCGCAGCTCGGCGAGGCCGAGCGCGACGAAGACGCGGTTCTCACCCAGCAGCGGAACTGCGTCGGCAACCGTCGCAATGGCCAGCATCTTGAGAAAGGAAGGCAGGATCTTCGTTCGCGTGCGATCGCGATCCCACGCCTCGAGCAGCGCCTGCGAGAGCTTGAAAGCCACTCCGGCGCCGCAGAGATGGCGGCAGCCATAATTGCAGCCGGGCTGATTAGGATTCAGCACGGCGAGTGCGCTGGGAACGCCGAGCTCGCTTTCCGGCAAGTGGTGATCGGTGACGATCAGATCAAGGCCTAGTTCCGCGGCGGCGTCAGCAGCGGCAAAGGCGCGAATACCGGTGTCGACGCTGATAACGAGGCGAACTCCTTCGCGTGCGGCAGTTTCGAGAATTTCGCGGTGCATTCCGTAGCCTTCGCGGAGGCGATGCGGAATGTGGAAGCGCGCGGTGCCGCCGAGGCGCTCAATGGCCGTTCTGAGCAGGACGGTCGCGGTGGTTCCATCGACGTCGTAGTCGCCGTAGATCAGGATCGGTTGCTGGGCGGCGACGGCCTGCTGAATGCGCGCGACGGCGCGATCCATGCCGAGCATCGAGTACGGATCGAGAAGATCGTCGAGGCTCGGGTTAAGAAACTGCTCGGCTTCGCCGGCACTACGGATGCCGCGGGCGAGCAGCAGCTCGGCCAGGAGCGGCGGAATGTTCGCTGCTCTCGCAAGCGCCTGGGCTTCTTCAATGCGTGGAGCGCGCATGATCCAGCGCTGCGGCGGGCGCGATCGGGAGGGCGAAGCGGCCAGGGCAGCAGCGGCCGGTTCGGGACTACTCACGGTTGTTCGTCTTCGTCTTCATCTTCGAAGACGATGTCGCCGAGACCTTCCACGGAGTCGAGCAGGCTCTGGTAGCGGTCATACCACGCGGTCGAAGTTTCGTAGACAAACATGAAGCCCTGGTGGGGGAAGCCGAGCTGGAGGCGGCCGACTTTCCCGACGTGGCGGACGAGCGACTGAGCATCGTCGAGTTCGGAAGAGCCGGTGACCATCTCGATGTCGAAGTCCTGATCCTGGACCTCTTCGATGAGGAGCTCGACGTCTTCTTTCTCGAGAACGTCCTCGCTCATGGTGATGAAGGCGGCGCCGGCGGCTTTGGCGGTCTCGACAAAATCCTTCCAGCTGTCTGGGTTGGCGTCGTCGTCCCAGAGGAGGGAGGGGACGTCGTCCCCGGCATGGGCGGGAACGCGGCGGATGCCGTGACCGGCGATGAAGGCGACCATATCGTCCTTGAGGGAGGCGAGGTCGTCGGGGTGCATGGAGAGTGGGTTCATGGATGGAGGAAACTAGTGTAGTGCATCCGGGTTTTGTGATTCCGGATCAGGGCCTTTTTCCCGGCTGAGGGGTACCCCCCCAGGGAGTGACCCGAGGAGCTAATTGAAAATCAAGGGCTTGCTGGGTAATACCTTTTGGGTATTACCCCTTTTGCAGGATGCAGCGCTCAGAGCTCAGGGCACTGAGAAGACTTGCCCATCCGGGATCGAGTGCCGGTGGACGACCAGCCGCTGCCGAATTCTCAAAGAGCGGTGAAGCCGCGGTCCAAAGACAGCTG
>JBAUZR010000280.1:0-10681 GCA_049585375.1 Acidobacteriaceae bacterium | reverse complement strand
GGCATATCTGGGACTGTAAACACACCGGTTGTCGCCCAGGAGAGAAACGGCAATCCCCCTGCTTCCGCGAAGACGGACGCGGGGGGATGTCGTATCTTAGGTAACGGGCGAACGCATGCATCTGTCGGCGCTGGACAAATTCTGGTGGGCGGCGGGGTTTCTTTCAACCGCTGCTCTGGTTGCCGTCCTGCTGCTGCGTGGACGGTGGCGGCAGTTTCCTGTGCTGACGATTTGGTTCGCGTTTTTGGCTCTGCGAACGATGATGTTGTTCGTGCTGTGGGACGGGCACTGGTTGCACGCGTACAGGCAGTTGTATCTGGCTGGTTTGTGGCTGGATTTCGCGCTGCAACTGGGCGTCGCGGTGGAAATCGCGCGGATTGTGCTGCGGCCGACCGGGACCTGGGTGCAGGATGCCCGAGCCCGCTTCGTGGTGGCGGGCGTGGCGGGGGCTGTAGTGGCGGGGCTGCTGGCCTGGTGGGTATCGCCCAGGGCCTCGACGGTCTCGATGGTATGGAGGATTCGCGGGAACCTGTTCACGAGCCTGGTGATTTGCGAGTTATTCGTAGTGATGAGTTTGACAGCTAATCGGCTGGGCCTGGGATGGAGAAACCATGTTATGGCTGTCGGCCAGGGACTTACAGCCTGGACCAGTGTGATGGTGGTTACCACTGCGCTGCAAAGTTTTCCTGGCGCGCAGCGTTTTTATGCCGATCTGGATTATGTACGGGACCTGGCCTATTTTGGTGCGACTTTATGGCTGGCGGTGCAGTTATGGATTCCGGAGCCGGAGAGACAGCCGATCTCGGCAGATTTGCAGGAATACATTCTTGCGCTTCACCGGCGAGTCGAGTACGATCTTCGGAGACTGGACGCGCCCCGATAACCGGGTAACAATGTGAGGCGGGCGGCAGGGTTGCTGGAGCTTCGCGAAGAAAGGGCTTGCGGTGGTAGTCTACCTCCTCCTGGGTATAGTGGTCGGCGGCCTGCTGGTGGCTGCGATCCGAACCCAAATCTCGGCCGTACGGGTGGACCGGCGCAACTGGAGCGATCTGGTCTCGGCGATCGAGCGTATCGAATTCGATCGCATTAGGTCCGTAGCTCGCGACTATCTGGATCCGCAGGAGGGTCAGATTTCGCTGGAGCCCACCGACATGTGGTTGATGCTGGGGGGGCGGGAAGGCCTTCGGCGGATGCGGCAGAATGCGAAGGTAATGCTGCTTCTGGCTGCGCATGCCCAACAGTGGAATTTCGATGAGGGTGTCATTGTGACGGAGCGGATTCGGCGGGATGCGCTGCGGCTGCAAGCTGCGGTGCGCCAGATCGAAACGGCTCTGCTCATGCACCGCATCATGCGCCGCTCAGCGACTCTGATTCCCTTCCACCTGCACGAAGCGGCTTCATCCTATTACCTGATGCGGCAGCGGCTGCTGGCCCTGTATCAAACCAGCCATGCCGGACTGTATCCGCGGCTGGCGGAAGTTCTTTAAGCCGACTTCCGGCGTGCGGGCGGTTTCCCGTCTGCTTCTTCTCCAACATTCTGCGATTCGGATTGCGCCGGCTTTTTCCGCGTGCGAGCGGGCGGCTGCGCGGCGCTCGTGTCGATCGGTGAATCGCCGAAATCCTGCGCGCCGTAGTCATAGTCGGTGCCGCCGCGCTGTTGCTGGTCAGGAGGGATTTGGCGGCGCTGCTCCTCGTTGAGCCCCCAGCCCTGCTCGTGCGCATTCTCGCTGGAGCTCCGGCGAGTGTGTTCGCTGAATCCGCGGGGTTCGGGTGGAGAAGATTGTGGGGCGTCCGGAGTATGGGCCATGGGGCACCTCTTCTTTTTCTGGATGCAGGCGATGGGCGGAGCGATGGCCTTCACAAAGGCAGACAACTTGCGGCGGAATCCGGCGCTCCGAAGAAGAGAAGCCTTCATAAAGGAGAGAGCATGCCGGATCACGAGCAGAAGCCCAATTTGCCCAACGAGAAAAGACCGGAGAAGCCCGAAATCATGGATGCGGTGCGCCACGTGGGACCGACGCTGGAAGCGGAGGGAGTGTTTCTTCCCACCGGCGAGCTTCCGGAAAACCGGATCGAGAACGAAGGGTTGAGGGAGACGGTGAACGTGCGGGCGGGCATGGAAGATGACTGGGACCGCGAGGCGGACGCGATGGGAGCCGAACCGCTGAAAACGCGGCTGCCGGGGGATCGAAGTTCGGATCCGCACACGGATGTGGGGCCCGACAACGCCACGGCGAGGAACGACGGCCGGAAGCGGAGTGCCCGCGGGAAGGGCGGCCAGGCAGCGTAATTCCGGCGGCTCCCGATCAGACTCGCAACTTTCCCCCAAGCGTCTCGAGCGCAGCGATGATTTGCTGCGACCAGGCCTGCACTTCTTCTTCGCGCAGGGTACGCTCGTGGGACTGGAAAACGACGCCGAGCAAAAGCGAATAGTGGCTGGGCGGAACGAGATTGCCTTTTGGATCGCGGAGGATTTCTTTGGGGGCGACGCTTTGCAGCTCGGGGATGGGGAGCGCCTCGAGCGAGGTGCGGAGACGCGCCCAGGTGATGGAGTCCGGGAGAATGACGGAAAAGTCGCGGCGGACGGGCTGGTAGCGGGAGAGCTCGCGGATGAGGGGCTGGCGGAGGTCGTGGAGATAAAGACGGTCGAGGTAGAACTCGCCGAGGAAGAGCGGTTGCTTCAGCTTGCGGCGATCGGCTTCTTTCGGATGAAGCTGGCCGAACCAGCCGACGGTGGCACCATCGAGGACGGCGCGGGCACTGCGGCCGGGATGCAGCCAGGCAGCCATGAGACCAGAGGCTGCGGGGAAGCGGTCGAAATCAACCATGCGGCCGCCGAACTTCGAGAGGAGTTGCTCGGCAGCGCCTTTCAGGTCGGAGAACTCGACAGAGTGCGGTCCAAAGGCAGACCCGGTCGCTCCGATGGCGAGTGAAGGGCGCTCCTCCACACGGGCATAGGCGGTATCCGCGGAGCCGGAGAAGACGGTACCCATCTCGAACAGGGCGGCGTCTTCAACGTCGCGGCTGATATTCAGGGCAATCATGTCGAGTATGCCGGGGAGCAGCGAGGGGCGGAGCATACCGGCTTCGGCGCTGAGCGGATTGCCGAGGGCGACGGAAGAATTGGGCTCGCGGGAGAAGCGCGCGGCGTCGTCGGCGGAGCAGAAGGTAGATGCGATGGCTTCGTTCCAGCCGAGGGCGAGGAGGGTTTGGCGAAGCGCGGCTTCTTTCTCGGCCGAAGGAAGCTCGACGACGGAGCCTGCGAAGGCGGGAAGAGTGTTGCGGAAGCGGTTGTAGCCGTAAACGCGGGCGATTTCTTCGATGAGGTCGATTTCGCGCTCGAGGTCGAGACGCCAGCTGGGGAGCGTCACCGCCTGGCCGCTATCGGAGTCAGGCGCCAGCCGGCAGCCGAGGCCGGTGAGGATGGATCCGGCTGTGGCGGGGCTGATGCCTGCGGGATCTTCGGTGGGGCCGAGAATGCGCTGAATCTCGGAGGCGCGGAAGCGGATGGCGGGGCGGTCGGCCGTACGCGCCTGAGCTTCGGGGACAATCACATCGACGAGGTTGCCGACGGCAGTCCCGCCGGCTTCGAGAATGATGCGGCTGACGAGGGCGGAGGCGATGGGCGGCGCGTTGAAATCGGCGCCGCGTTCGAAGCGGTGGGAGGCGTCGGTGTGAATGAGGTGGCGCTTCGAGGAGCGCCGGACGGTGGCAGGGTCGAACCAGGCGGCTTCGACGAGGATATTTTTGGTAGTCGCGGAGATCGCGGTATCGAGGCCGCCCATGACGCCGGCGAGGCCGACGGCTTTCTTTTCGTCGGCGATGACAAGGTCATCGGGGTCGAGGGTGCGCTCGACTCCATCCAGGGTGACGAGCTTTTCGCCTTTGCGGGCGCGGCGGACGATGATGCCGCCTTCGAGTTTGTCGAGATCGAAGGCGTGGGTGGGGTGACCCATCCCGAGGGTGACATAGTTGGTGGCGTCGACAGCGTTGAAGATGGGCTTCTGATCGAGGAGGCGGAAGCGTTCGGCGACAAGGCCGGATGAGGGTGCGATGGTCACGCCGCGGAGAACGCGGGCGGTGAAGCGGCCGCAGAGTTTGGGCTCCTCAATGGAGACGGGCACTGGCCGTGCGGCGGGCTCCGGGGCCGGTAGCGATGCATCCAGGGGCAGCAACGGCAATCCGTAGATGGTGGCGGCTTCGCGGGCAATGCCGTAGTGGTTCATGGCATCGACGCGATTGGTGGTGATGTCCATCTCGAAGAGCGAGCCGCGCGCGCCGAGATCGAAGACGCCTTCGACGGCGATGCCGCGCAGAGTGAGGTCGTCGGCGAGAACACGATCGGAGACGGTGATGCCGGGGACGTATTCGCGAATCCAGGAACTGAGAATCTTCATGCGAACTGCTCCAGGAAGCGGAGGTCGCCGGAGTAGAGGAGGCCGATGTCGCCGATGCCGTACTTCATCATGGCGATGCGGTCGATGCCCATGCCAAAGGCGAAGCCGCTGATCTTGTCGGGATCGTAGGCGGGCTGTTTGAGGCGCGCGAACTCAAAGACGGCGGGGTCGACCATGCCGCACCCGAGGAGCTCGATCCAGCCGGAGTATTTGCACTTGCGGCAGCCGGCCTGTCCGCAGAAGGGGCAGCTGATCTGCACGTCGGCGCTCGGTTCGGTGAAGGGGAAGAAGGACGGGAAGAAGCGCGTCTTCACGCTCGAGCCGAAGAAGGCCTTCATGGCGTGATCGAGAGTGCCCTTGAGGTCAGCGAAGGTGATGTTGGTGTCGACGCAGAGGCCTTCGACCTGATGGAAGATCGGGTAGTGCGTCGCATCGGCGGCATCGTTGCGGTGGACCTTACCGGGGATGACGATCCGGAGAGGCGGCGGCTGCTGCTCCATGGTGCGGATCTGCACCGGCGAGGTATGGGTGCGCATGAGCAGGCGGTCGCGGAGGGGCTTGCGTTCCTGATTCGCGACGACCAGTGTGTCCTGGGTGTCGCGCGCGGGATGGCCGGGTGGGAAGTTGAGCGACTCGAAATTGTAGTAGTCGGTTTCAACTTCGGGTCCGACGCCGACGGAGTAGCCCATGCGCTGGAAGACGGAGACAATCTCATTCCAGGTGCGGATGAGGGGATGCTGGGCGCCGAGTTTGCGGGCGGTCCCAGGGAGGGTAATGTCGATGGCCTCGGCCTCGAGCACGGAGTTGGGCGTGCCGGCCTCGCCAGCCTGATCAAGGCGCGTTTCGATCCGGGCTTTGAGCGTGTTGAAACGCTGGCCGAGAGGCTTCTTTGCGGGCGGGGGAGCGGCTTTAAGCCAGGCGTCGCTGATGGCTTTGAGGCGGCCCTGCTTGCGGCCGAGCCACTGCAAACGGAACTGCTCAACGTCCTCGGGCGAGCCGAGGGAGCGGGCGGACGCTTCAACTTCGGCGGCGAGGGCGGCGAATGCCTGGTCGAGTTCCGGCTCGGTCCAGCCGGAGAGGGGTGGAACTGACTGATCGGACATGTCTTTTGTGAGAATAAAACACTTAAAGCAGCGGTGAAACCAGCGAGTCGAAGACAGCTACACTATCCGCATGATCCGTTCGTATCAGGGGAAGACGCCGGTAATTCCCGCGACCTGTTACGTCGATGTGTCGGCGCAGGTGCTTGGGGATGTGCTGCTGGGCGAGCACTCGAGCGTGTGGATGAATGCGGTGGTGCGCGGAGATGTGCACGAGATCCGGATCGGGGCCCACTCGAATGTGCAGGATTGCGCGGTGCTCCATGGGATGCGCTACAAGCATCCGGTGATTGTGGGCGACTGGGTGACGATTGGGCACAACGCCACGGTGCACGGATGCGTGGTGGAGGATGCGTGCCTGATCGGGATGGGCGCGACCATTCTGAATGGAGCGCGGATCGGTGAGGGGTCGATTGTGGCGGCGGGGGCGGTGATTCCAGAGGGGATGATTGTTCCGCCGCGGTCGCTGGTGGCCGGTGTGCCCGGAAAAGTGCGACGGGACCTGACGTCGGACGATCGCGAGGAGATTCTGCAGTATGCGCGGAATTATCTGGACTACGTGAAGATCTATCTCGAAGAGACAAAAGGTAAGTAGCAGGCATTTCCCAGCACGGGAAACCAAGGGATCCGGACACGTCCGGGTCCCTTTTTGCTGTTCGTCCCGATTGGCCGGACCTGGAGGCGGCGGCACGTGACGCCAGGAGTACCCGAGACGGCCTGAAGGCGGACCCGAAAATCGTCGTAAGTGGCTGATTTGTGGGTGACAAGCCGCTAAAAGTTGTATGGCGAAAAGGGGTCAGAAGACCCATGATCGTGGGATGGAGCGACGCAGCGCCAGGATCCGCCTGGGGGCGACACTGGGATCCCTGTTCGGCGTGGCCTTGCTGGGGGTGGCCTTCTGGGGTTGGTCGGCTGTCAACCGGCACGACCCGGTGCAGGTTCTGCAGGAGCTCCCGGTTCATTCCGTCGTCCATCTGGCCGGCGTCGTCACCTACATTGATCAGCCTGGAAACCGATTCTGGATCGAGGATGAAACGGCTGCGATTCCGCTTCCGCTGCCGGCGGATCCCGTCCAGGCCGGTATTCTTATGGGCTCGACCGTTCAGGTCGATGCGGTAAAAACCGCCAGGTATGACCCCAACCAGGGTCTCGCGAGCGTGCATCTGCAGCAGATTCGCGTGGCGCCTTCTCCGCTGCCGGTGCATCTGCCAGCGCCAATTCCGGTCACACTTTCCGAGTTTCCGCGGGCGGAGAAGAACGGAGTGCGGGTCCAGATCAGCGCTGTGGTGCGAGTGGCGTGGGTGGACCGCCAGGGGCAGGCGCACCTCTTCATCGCTGACCGCGGGCGGGATGTCGAACTCGTCATTGCGCGACCGGATCGCGATTACTCAAAGCTGGTGGACAGCCGAGTCCGGATTGTCGGGCTCCCGGAGCAGATCCGGAACGCGCAGGGCACCCTGATTCTGAACCGACTGTGGTCGCCGGCGGGGAGCGATCTGCAGGTGGAAGAGGCTGCGCCGGGCGAGATACCGCGGGTCAGCATTCGGACGATCTATCTGCAGAGCCGGACGACGGAGGGGCATCGGGTGCGGATCCGCGGGCAGGTAGCCGGCGTCTACTCCGATTCGATTCTCCTGGAGGATCCGTGGGGAGCAATCCAGTGCTACCTAACGGACGCCGATCAACTGAAAACCGGAAGCACCGTGGAAGTAATCGGCTTCCCCAGCCTGGAGAGCCTGGGCGTGAATCTGGTGCACGCGCGGGTGACCCGGCTAATCGAAGGAGAGAAAAGCAGCGGATTGACGGATCGGCTGCCTGCGGCGCTGACGACGGCGGCTGCGGTGCGCGATCTGTCCGCCGACCACGCAGCGCAGGCCCTGCCTGTGAAGGTGACAGGCGTGGTGACTTATGTCGACAGCCAACGGCGGCAGATGTTTCTTCAGGACGCGACGGGTGGGATTTATGTGAAGTACTCCGGCGACTATCCGGAACTGGCCGTTGGCAAGCGCGTGACTCTGACGGGAATTTCGAATGCCGGCGACTATGCGCCGGTGATTATCGCTCCGAAAATCCGCATCACGGGGGATGCGCCGCTCCCGGCGCCAGAACCTGTGACTCTGGAAAAGTCGGAATCCGGATCGCTGGACTCGCGTTACGTGGCCATCGAGGGCGTGGTTCACCCGATGAAAGTGCGGGCGGAACCGGAGCACCCGGCGCTGGCATTCGACGTCTTCACGTCGGTTGGGCAGGTGCATGTCTACACGTCGCCCCTGTTTCCCGGGCTGGAGGAATCGCGCAATCTGGAAGACGCACGAGTGCGGATTCATGGCGTGTTTGGGACGGTCTTCAACTCCCGCCGTCAATTGGTGGGGTATCAGCTGCTGGTGGAGCAGCGGAAGGATATCGAGGTGCTGGATCCGGGGGCGCCCGATCCATTTGCGGCGCCGGCCACACCGATCGGAGCCCTGCTCCGCTTTTCCCCGCATACGCAGTTCGGACATCGTGTGAAGGTGGAAGGCACCGTGACGCTGGCGGGCCAGGACTTCCTCTATCTGCAGGATGCGACGGACGGGGTGGAAATCCGGGGCGATGCTTCCGCCTTCAGGGCAGGGGACCGGGTGGATGCCATCGGTTATCCGACGCTGGCGGGGCGGTACTCACCGGTAATCACAGATGCGGAATTCCGGCTGTTGGGACATGCAGCCACTCTGGCTCCCAGGAGCGTGACGGCGGAGTCGGTCCTGCAGGGGCATCAGGACTCGATGCTGGTGACTCTGGAAGGGCGTCTGCTGACGTCGCTGAAGACGCCCGCCCGCGAGAGTCTGGTACTGCAATCGGGGTTGCGCACGTTCACGGCGCAACTGGACACCCTGGATGAGGGCCTGAACCCGCTGCCGCTGAAGCAAGGGAGTGTGCTGCGACTGACCGGAGTTGTTTCGACGCAGGTGGACCCCAGCCGGCTGTATCGGATTCTCGAGGAGGACCCGACCGGTTTTCAGATTCTTCTGCGATCGCCAAAAGATGTGACCGTTCTCCACCGGGCTCCGGTCTGGACGACGGAGACGACCCTGTCGCTGCTGACCGTGTTGTCGCCGATTCTTATCGCAGGCCTGATGTGGGTAATCGTGCTTCGCCGCCGAGTTCAGAGGCAGATGGCGGACCTGCGCCGAGCGGCAGACACAGCGCGGGCGATTCGGGATCTTTCGCTCGCCATGCAGAATGTCACGCGGGAGCAGCGGTTCGACTCGGAGGTATCGGTCCGGGGGAGTGAAGCCATCGCCCAGCTGGTGGTGGGCTTTAACCGCATGCTGACGGAGCTGCACCAGCGGGACAGAGCCAAGCAGGAGGCGGAAGCGCGGCTGCAGCACATGGCACTGATCGACGATCTGACGGGATTGCCGAACCGGAGGCTGCTGGCGGAGCGGCTGTCGCATTGCCTGGCCCGGGCGCGGCGCGAACAGACGATCCTGGCGCTGCTGTATATCGACCTCGACGGATTCAAGCTGGTCAACGACAGTCTGGGACACGCGATTGGCGACGAGCTGCTGGGCCAGGTCTCGCAGAGGTTGCGGGCACGGTTCCGGCAATCGGACACACTGGCCCGGCTGGGAGGCGACGAATTCACGCTGATTCTTGACGGCGTGCGCCAGGCCAGCGACGCAGAGCTGGCAGGAGAGAGCCTGCTGGAGGTTCTGAAGCCTCCTTTCGAGATCGAGGGGCATTCGATCCGGATGACGGCCAGCGTGGGGATCAGCCTGTTCCCGAACCACGGCAACGAGGCAGGGCAGCTGCTGCAGCAGGCGGATTGCGCCATGTACGCGGCCAAGCGCAACGGAAAGAACCGAGTGGTGCAGTTTGGGGATCATCTGGGTCATGCGGCGCGCGAGCGGCTGACGCTGGAAGGAGAACTGCGGCGCGCCCTGGCCGACAAGGACATCACCGTTCACTATCAGCCGGAGTTCGATCTGGCGAGCTACACGATTGTGCGGTTCGAGGCTCTGGCGCGCTGGACGCATCCGAGGATGGGGAATATTCCGCCGCTGAGCTTTATTCCGATCGCCGAGGAAAGCGGCCTGATCGTTCCGCTCGGGGCCTACATCATGGAGCGGGCCTGCACTGAAGCAGTGCAGTGGCAAAAGCATTCGGATCGGCCCATCCAGGTGGCAGTGAATGTATCCAGCGTGCAGTTTGCTCGCGATTCGTTCGTTGAGGAGGTCGAGGACATTCTGCAGCGCACCGGTCTCGATCCTTCACTGCTGCAGATCGAGCTGACCGAGTCGGCCACGCTGACGGGCGTGGAGCGCGCGGCGGAGATGATGCGGAGACTCAAGAGCAAAGGCATCAGCGTCGCGATGGACGATTTTGGAACCGGCTATTCCTGCCTGAGCTATCTGCCGAAGTTGTCGTTTGATGCGTTGAAGCTCGACCGATCATTCGTGAACGAGCTGATCGTGCGACCGGAGACGCGGGGTTTTGTGAAATCGATTTTGATGCTCGCCCACAACCTCAACATGAAGGTGATTGTGGAAGGCATCGAGACCCGGCAGCAGCTGGAACTGATCCGCGCTCTGGGAACGAATGAAGCGCAGGGATATTTTCTGGGCCGTCCCTCGGCGAATCCGCTGGAGCAATTGCGGAGGCCAGTCCTTGACGGACTTTCGCCGGAGATGCCGGCTGAGGATCTGGAGACGGTTCGATGATCGGTGCCCCCATCGCGATTACCGGGACAATTCGGCATCAGCCGTGCCACGCGGCCAGCGCAGGAAGCGCGGCGCCGCAACGCCGAAGCATGCGTCAGGGAAAGAGCAGGTCTGGCCTTTGGGTGGCGGCGTTCCTGGTGATGGCAGCGCCGTTCGCGCAGGCGCTCAATCCGACCAAGGCGATAACGCAGTACATGCAGACATCGTGGACGAGCGAGTCGGGGCTGCCGCAGAACTCGGTGCAGGCCATCGCACAGACCCGGGACGGGTATCTCTGGTTCGGAACCCAGGAAGGCCTGACGCGATTCGATGGCGTCCACTTCGTGACCTACACGCGCCACAATGCTTCCGGGCTGACGTCCAGCAATATTCAGGCGCTCACCGCGAGTCTCGATGGAAGCCTGTGGGTGGGCACGGACAGCGGGCTGAGTCACTATGTGCCGGCCGCGATGCCCGGCGACACGGGCACCTTTACCTCACTCAC
>JBAUZR010000279.1:0-2288 GCA_049585375.1 Acidobacteriaceae bacterium | reverse complement strand
TCGCCTCGGCAAGGCGCGTCACAAATGCCGCCTCGAGTCCCGCCGCTTTATCGCCAAACACTATCTTTGCCAACTGCAGCACCCGCGCTGCGTAGGCGATCACCTGCACAGTCTCGATCCCGGAGATGTCGTCGAAGAACCATCCGCAGCTGGTATACATCAGCATGGAGTGGCGCTCCAGCTCCATCAGCATCAGAGCCCGGCTTCGCTCCTCTTCGTTGAGCGCGTACAGGCTGTGCGACGAGAGAAACGCGTCCCGCGACTCCTTTGAGCGGTTCAGGATCACACGGATGTAGTCGTTCCGCGCCGCTTCCGGATCTCGAAACAGCCGGATCGCGGCCTCGTGCGCCAGCGGCGCTACCGCATCGCGCAATTCGTCCAGCGCATCGCGCAGCGGTCTGCGCCATTTCTGGTTCCAGCCCGGACGCCCGCTGGAACACCCGCAGTCGGAGCGCCAGCGCTCGATGCCGTGCGCGCAGCTCCAGGAGGTGTCCTCGACAATCTGCGCCTCCCAGCGCGGAGGGTGCCTCTCGAGAAATTCTCCGTAGTTCGTCAGCCGTGCCTCCGGGTCCGGATGCTGGTTCGAATCCTCGAACCGGTGCAGCACCCAAGCCAGCGCCATCTCTCCATAGCGGTGATGGTGCCCGTAGCTTTCACCGTCGGTAGCGACATGGACGATCTGCGCCCTTCGCCCTTCCGGCTGGAAGCCGCCCAGCAGTCGCTGCGCGAAGGCCTCGCCACTGTTCAGCAGGCCTTCAAACGCAATCGCCCGTGACCGCGGACCGTCGTAGAAGAAGACCACGATGGACCGGCCTTCCTTCAGGCGAACTCGATAGGGCTGCGTCGTCTCGACCGAGGCGTTGGGCGTCTCTATCCAGGCAGGTTCGCCGGTCGCCTTGCCGGCTTTGCGCGCTTCTTTGCCCGCCTCGGATCCCTTTACAGGTGGTGCCGCTGCCGGATCCGGACGATCCAGGGAGCGCACCCGCGCGCACTGATGCGGCGCCAGCAGGACGAACTGGATTCCATGCTGCGCCAGCAGGTCCAGCGACTCGGAATCCACCGCTGTCTCCGGCAGCCACATGCCCTCGGGCTTGCGATGAAAGCGGTACTCGAAATCCGCGATCCCCCAGCGGACCTGCGTGATCCGGTCCCGGGTGCTGGCCAGCGGCATGATCAGGTGGTTGTAGACCTGAGCCATCGCGGACCCGTGACCGGAGTAGCGCTTCTGGCTGCGCGCATCGGCGCGCACGATCGCCTCGTGCACCCGGGACGCATTCTGTTCCAGCCAGGAGAGCAGCGTCGGCCCAAAGTTGAAGCTCATCCGCGCATAGTTGTTCAGGATCCGGATGATCTGGTTGTGCTGGTCCACGATCCGCGCTGAGGCGTTCGGGGCATAGCACTCCGCCGTGATGCGGGCATTCCAGTCGTGCCATGGGGCGGCAGATTCCTGAGATTCGACCGTCTCCAGCCAGGGGTTCTCCCGGGGCGGCTGGTAGAAATGGCCGTGGATGCAGATGGCTCGTTCGGGACTGCTCATAACCGGCTCGGACTCACTCCCTAAAGTTACACGGAGGCCCTGCGAAGGGCGCCGAAGTTCCGGAACCAGCCTAATCTCAACGGCCAGGGGGTTCTATGCGACAATGGAGGCATACGGAGTTGTGTCTTCGCAAAGGTGCGACGCCCTCCGGAGGATCCGGAATGTTTGACAATCTCTTAAAACCCGAACACCTGCTGCTGATCCTGGCCATCGCCCTGCTGATTTTTGGTCCCACCAAGCTCCCGGGACTGGGGAAGGGTCTCGGCGAAGCCTTCCGCGGTTTCAAGGAAGGCATCAAGGGCACGCCAGACAGCGACGCCGCCAAGCAGGAAACCGCCGCGAAGTCTGAAGCCGCCACGCCGCAGCCGAAGTAACCGCGAATCCAGGTCGCGAATTCTCCCGCTGGCCAGCCGCACCTTTGGGTGCGGCTTTGTGTTTGGTCTGCAGCCTTATTTTCTGTCCCAGCGGGCCGCGATTGCATCGGCGTCGAAGCCGTTCGGCGGCAGCGTTACGTTATAGCCGGCTTTCAGAATGAACCGCTGCTGCGTCGTGTCGCCGTTGTGGGTGCGGGTAATGGTGAAGGGCGTCGGAATGCCGTCGATGACGTGGTAGTCGTCGTACTCCTCGGAATCTTCGTTCTTGTCTTTGTAGACCGGATCGCGCCACGACCAGGTGCGGCTCAACGGCAGATGCGTATCGGCATCCACCTGAATGGTGATGGAGTCGTTCTCGGCATTCAACAGCGTTACCT
>JBAUZR010000278.1:0-4069 GCA_049585375.1 Acidobacteriaceae bacterium | reverse complement strand
CCGAAGACACGCGCCTGACCGGAGGCTGCTCCATGAATGCGGGGCCCCTCGCCTTCCGGCTCGGTCTGCGGGGCATGCCGATCGAAGCGGAGTCAGGCCTTGTGGAGCGCGATATCGCTCTGCTCCGGCAGGTGCCAAAGGCGCATCTGCACGTCGCACATTTGTCGACTGTGAAAGCGCTGAACGCCGTCCGCGCAGCCCGCAAACACGGGTTGCACGTCACCTGCGAGGTGACGCCGCATCATTTCGCGCTGACCGAGGAACGCATCGGGCTCTACGACACGAATGCGAAGATGAATCCTCCGCTGCGCGCCGAAGCCGATCGAGCGGCCATGATCGAAGGACTGCTCGACGGCAGTATCGACGCCATTGCGACCGATCATGCACCACACGCGTCGCATGAGAAGGAGCAGGAGTTCGACCGCGCGCCCAACGGCATTACCGGACTCGAAACCGCTCTGGGACTGGCGATCCGCTTCCTGCACCGCGCGCATCGCATGCCGCTTGCGAAGGTGCTGGCTCTGCTCAGCAGTCGGCCGGCGCAGGCGCTGGGTCTGCCGAATCGCGGAGGTCTCGCGGTAGGATCCGCCGCTGATGTCGTCGTCTTCGATCCGACCGAGACCTGGACCTTCCGCGCTGCCGATTCGAAATCCAAATCGAAGAACACTCCATTCGACGGGTGGGAACTGGAAGGACGCGTGCGCTTGACGATCGGCGAAGGGCGCATCGCGTTCCGGCGATGACACTTCCGCGCTGACCTTCCGCTTACCGCCGCTTCTTCTTCCGCAGCTGGCTCGCTTTGGGAGCCCGATATTTACCTCGTCCGGCGCTCTTCGACGCCTGTGCTGCAGTGTCTTTCCGCGCGGCCTTCGCTCGCTTTTCGTCGCGCCGCGCTTGTTTGCCCTTCGACGGACTTTCACCGGTTTTGCGCGCCGACGCCGGCCCTGCATCCTCGAGGATTGAGAACTGCAGACGTTTCTCCACCGCATCGACGCGATCCAGCACCACACGCACCAGGTCGCCAACGGAGAACTTCCGTCCCCAGCGGTCTCCGATGATCTGCCGCGTGTTTTCGCGATACGTATAGCGGTCGCCGTCAAGCGCGCCCAGGCTCTGGAGCGGCACCAGGCCCTCGACAAACAGATCGGCCAGCTCCACAAACAGACCGTACTTTGTTGCGTTCAGGATCATGCCGCTGAAGTCTTCGCCCACGCGATCGCGCATGAACTTGATCTTCTTCCAGTCCACCAGCTCCCGCTCGGCGTCCGCGCTCCGGCGCTCGCTTTCGCTCGATTCCTGCGCGATGGCGGCCAGCTCCTGCTCCGGAATCGGCTCCCACGGCGCTGCTCCTCTTTCTCCGTGTCTCTCCCGCTTGTGTGCGCCACCCGATATGGCATCTGCATGCGGTTCTCCTTTCGCGAGCACCCCATGCCCGTTAGCGCCGGCCTCCAGCAGCGCCCTGGTGATGCGGTGCACAATCAGGTCGGGATAGCGCCGGATCGGCGACGTGAAGTGTGTATAGCATGGCGCCGCCAGCGCAAAGTGGCCTTCGTTCTTATCGCTGTAGCGGGCCTGGCGCAGCGAACGCAGCATCAGGTAGGAGAGAATCCGCTCCTCTGGTTTGCCTGCGATTTTCTCCGTCAGTTTTTGGTACATCCGCGGTGTGACGGGAATGTCTTCCGGCACCTCGTAGCTGCGCGGTGCCCGGCTCTCGCGTCCGCGCTCATGCTGTACCCGTTGTTCCCGCCGCTCGCTCTTCATGCGAAACGTCCGCACCGGCAGGCTGCCGATGCCCAGCGAGTAGCCGAAGGCTGCCGCAATCTCTTCGAACTCCACCACGCGCCGTGGCTCCGGCTTTTCATGGATGCGATAGAGGGATGGCACGCCGAGGTTCTGCAGCCAGCTGGCGACGCACTCATTGGCCGACAGCATGAACTCCTCGATGAGGCGGTGCGCCCAGTTCCGCTCCGCGCGGGTCACCGCCTTCATCGCGCCAAATTCGTCGAACTCGATGATGGGTTCCGGCAGGTCGAAGTCGATCGATCCGCGCCGCTCGCGCTTGCGGTTGAGGATCTGTGCCAGTTCCAGCATCCGCTCGAATTCCGGCACCAGCGGTGAGAATTCCGCTCGCATTGCCGCATCGCCATCCAGAATCCCGTGGACCTGCGTATAGGTCATGCGCCGCGCCGAGCGGATTACACCCTCGGTCACCTCGTAGCCGAGGATTTCACCCTGCGGATCAATGCTCATCAGGCAGGAAAGGACGAGCCGCTCTTCGTCAGGCCGGAGGCTGCAAATGTCGGTGGACAGTTCCTGCGGCAGCATCGGGATGGCGCGATCCGGAAAGTACACCGACGTCCCGCGCAGCCGCGCCTCCAGATCCAGCGCGGAGTCCGGCTGCACGTACTGCGTTACATCGGCAATGTGCACCTGCAGCTCCCAAATGCCGTCGTCGCTGCGGCGCACCAGCACCGCGTCGTCGAAGTCCCGGGCGGTCTCGCCGTCAATGGTCACGATGGGCAGATCGCGAAAATCGCGGCGCCGCGCGGCAATCGCAGGATCCAGGTGCGCGACCTCTCGCGCCTCGGCCAGGACGGCGTCCGGAAAGATCCTCGGCAGCTGGTGCTTGCGGATGACCATCTCCACATCGACGCCAAAGTCGTCCTCGTGGCCCAGCACCTCAAGGACGCGTCCGCGGGCGGGTCGCGTTGGGGTTGGCCAATCCGTGATCTCCACATCGACGACCAGGCCTTCGAGATCGTCGTGGTGCGCAGACTGGACCGCCTGCGCTTCCGTGCCCATCACCCGATGCGGCGTGGCTGCCTCCGGCGCTGAAGGCACCTCCGCGCCGAAGGGGATTACGATCGGCTGTGTCATCCGTTCGTCGAAGGGAACTACGAAATGGCCGGCGCGTTCTCCCTCGCGGCCGCCACGCCCGTAGTGGAAAATTCCAACCACGGTTGGATTGCGCCGCGAGAGCACCCGCACGACCCGCCCTGAGCGACGCTGGTCGTGCTGGCCGAACCGCGGTGCGGCCAACTCCACCAGGACCTCATCGCCCTGCATTGCGCCCGACATTTCGCCGCGCGGGATAAACACGTCCTCGCCGACTGGCGCCCGCGCGCCCGCCACTTTGGGATTGGGCCGCACGAACCCGTAGCCGTCCCGATGCAGATCCAGGCGACCGGCGACGAGGTTTTCACTGCGAATTCCCGCCGGGTGGGTCTCGCCTCTTGCCGACTTCTCACGTCGCGATCCGTCGCCCACAGCCGCATCCGGCCGGGGCAGCGCCCAGTGGTCGCCGTCAATCTGCCGCAGTTGTCGAGTGCCGGTCAGGCGGCCCAGTTGCTCGCGCAGCTCGCGCCGCTCCTTCCCGCCACCAAGACCCAGCTCGCGCACCAATTGCTTGTAACCGGCGCGCCCGCCCGGCAGGCGCTCGATGTGGCGCAGGAGTTCGCGGTCGTTCATCTCAAATTGGATGGTACGCGACCGACCGGATGCAACCTGTGCTTCCCCGGGCTGCGCTCCGGGGCCGGGTCACTTCGTAGCGAGCACTGCGATTTTGTGGATCTGCGGCGGTTCGGCCAGCAGCTCCGACGCCTTTGCCATCAGCGCCTTCGCGATCTCGCCATTCAGGTGCGCGTCGCGCCCGGCTTCATCGTTAAAGGTGTCGAAAATCCCGTACCGGCCATCGTCTTCCTTAATGGCATACCAGGTCACGGTGCCGGATTCTTTCTTCGCCATCTCCGCTCCCTGCTTCAGAAAAGCTTCCACATCGGCTTCTTTTCCTGGTTTCGCCTTCAGCATTCCGTACAACGCATACTTCACCATCGCCTCTTCTCCTCGCATTTCCTGAAAATCCCGTTGCTTCTTAAGGATGCAGCTGGTGCCCGTGCGGATGGGGTGGAAATCGATTCCACCCGCAGATTCCACAATGAGGACTTGCACAAAGGGATGCCAATTTCGCCCGAAGGTGTTTAAGATGCAGGTAACGGCGGCGATTGCGCGGAGGGAGAACGAAGATCTCCAGAGGCAAGAGGGTCGGCGCTGCACCAGTTCTGCATGGGCC
>JBAUZR010000277.1:0-2165 GCA_049585375.1 Acidobacteriaceae bacterium | reverse complement strand
GAGGCGCGCAATGGCGGCGGTATCGGGCGGCGTCGCCAGCACGGCCCTCATGTCCGCCGCGGGTTGTTCTGGCTCGATGGTGCTGAGCTTCTGAAAGTAGGCGCGGGTGATGGTGTTCAACTCGAAGGGAAATGTGTAGTTCTGCAGCCGCTGAAGGGCATCGGCAAGGTGGTAGATGGCGTTGTCCGGCACGGGCAGCGAACTATGGCCGCCGGGATTGGTGGTGATGAGCTGGAAATCGGCATAGAGTTTCTGGCTGGCGTCTACGTCGGCGGTGATGGCGTTGCCGTTCTGGAGATCGACTCCGCCACCGTCGGGGTTAAAGGCGAAGGCGGCGTGGATCAGATCGGGGTGGTTCTTGAGCAGCCAGTCGACGCCATTGGACTTGCCGCCTTCCTCATCGGCGGTGAGGGCGAGGATGATGTCGCGGTCGGGACGGAAGCCTTCTTTGTGCAGACGCAGGAAGGTTGTGACGAGGATGGCGTCAGCGTTCTTCATGTCCTGCGTGCCGCGGCCATAGAAGTAGCCGTCCTTCTCGATAAAGTGGAAGGGGTCGACGGTCCAGTCGGCGCGACGGGCCTCAACGACATCGAGATGGCAGATGACGAGGATGGGCGGATGGGCGCCGGTGCCGTGGTAGCGAACGACGAGGTTCTCCTTGCGGTCATTCGGGCCGCCGAGATAAAGATCGCTCGCAGGAAAGCCCGCGTCGAGGAAGCGCTGCTGCATCGCCTTCGAGGCGGCAGTGACGTTTCCGACCGAGTCGGTGGTGTTGATGTCGACGAGCTGCTCAAAGATGCCGCGGGCGAGAGCTTTGGTGGCCGGATCGGGCGGGGTCCAGCGAGGAGAGTCCTGAGCCAGTGCGGTGGCGGACAGGAAGAAAGCGAGAACAGCGATCGCGGGGCGAATTCGCATGCGGATAAGCTCCTGATTCGTGTGAAAAGACAAGGTAACAGATTGCGGACACACCTCTCTCACTGGCATTGACGGCGCGCATTGCGTAATCTGAAACGCGAAGTGAGTTAAGACGAGGACGCGACGTGAACCGAATTGCTGGTTGGTTGAGTTGTGTGATGTGTGCCGGGATCATGATGACGAGTCCGGTGATGGCGCAGACGAACACCGTGCAGTCTCCATTTGTAAATACGCTGATGCCGGAGCCGGCCCAACTGACGGTGGGCACCGGCGTACTGCCGATCGGGGCGGGATTTGCGATCGGCACCAACCAGCACGACGACGCGCGGCTGAACGCGGCGATCCAATGGACGGTTCGCCGGCTGAAGATGCAGACGGGGGTAGAGATCCCGGAGGCGCCGATGAGCGGATCCGCCGCGGTGCTGCTCACGGTCGATGGCCCGGGTGAAGAGGTCCAGGGGCCCGACGAGGATGAGTCCTACTCGCTGGAAGTGACGCCGCAGGGGGCCCATGTGCACGCGGCCACCGATGTGGGCGCGATGCACGGGCTGGAGACGCTGGTGCAGCTGGTGCAGACCGATGGTCGCGGATCGTGGATCCCGGCGGTTTCAATTCAGGATTCGCCGCGATTTCGCTGGCGTGGACTGATGATCGACTGCTCGCGGCATTTCATACCGATCGATGTGATCGAGCGGACGCTGGACGGCATGGCCGCGGTGAAGCTGAACGTTTTTCACTGGCACCTGAGCGACGATCAGGGATTCCGGATCGAGAGCAAAGTCTTTCCGAAGCTAACCGGAGAGGGATCGGACGGACTGTACTACACGCAGGAGCAGGCGAAGGAAGTAGTGGCCTATGCGCGGAAGCTGGGCATCCGCGTGGTGCCGGAGTTCGATATGCCGGGACACACGACTTCCTGGGCAGTGGGGTATCCGGAGCTGGCCAGCGGGCCGGGACCGTTCTCGATCGAACGCCACTTTGGCGTGTTCAATCCGGTGCTGGACCCGACGAAGGAGAGCACCTACACGTTCATCGATCAATTTGTCGGCGAGATGGCGACAATTTTCCCCGACGCGTACATGCACATTGGCGGCGATGAGAACAATGGCGTGGAGTGGAAGCAGAATCCCAGGATTCAGGCCTTCGCGCGGGAGCACAATCTGCACGGAACGGCGGCGATCCAGGCGTACTTCAATCAGCGGCTGTTGCCGATCCTGACGAAACACGGGAAGAAGATGATCGGCTGGGAT
>JBAUZR010000276.1:0-6738 GCA_049585375.1 Acidobacteriaceae bacterium | reverse complement strand
AAGAGGCGACAGCTTTCTATCGCGACACGATGGGATGCCGGTATATACGAGACGATGGATTCGCGCTGGTCTTCGATCTGGGCGGGGTGATGCTGCGGATCGGGAAAGTGCCGGAGTTTACACCGGCGCAGAATACGGTGCTGGGCTGGGAGGTGGACGCGATTGGTGCTGAGGTGGCGCGGCTGGAGGCGAAGGGCGTGCGCTTCGAGCGGTATCCGAATATGGGACAGGATGCGCAGGGGATCTGCACATTTCCCAACGGAGACAAAGTGGCGTGGTTTAAGGATCCGGATGGGAATGTGCTGTCGCTGTCGCAGCACTCGCCCGACTAAGCCAGAGGCCTGTCGCCGATGGTGCTAGCGGGGCATGTCGCGATGGGCGACTTTCACTCGAAAACTGTGGCGCTCGAGGCGGCGGGCAACCTCTTCAGCGATCATGACGGAGCGGTGCTGGCCACCGGTACAGCCGAAGGCGAGGGTGAGATAGCTTTTGCCTTCGTGAATGTAGTGCGGCAGCAGGAAGAGGAGCAGCTCGGTGATTCGGTCAAGGAACTCGCGCGCCTGGGGAAAGCTGACGATGTAGTTTTCGACTTTCGGATCTTTGCCCGTGAGATTGCGGAACTCCGGAACGAAGTGGGGATTGGGCAGGAAGCGGACGTCGAAGACGAGATCGGCGTCGAGCGGGACGCCTTTCTTGTAGCCGAAGCTGATGGAAGAGATAAGGAGGGTCTTCTCCTCGTCGGGACGAACGAACTTGCTCTGAATATAGGCGCGGAGCTCGTGGACGTTGAACCTGGTGGTGTCGATGATGACGTCGGCGACGTTGCGGATGGGCTCGAGGAGCTTTTTCTCCTGCTGCAGGGCACGCGTGACCCGGGCTTCGCGGCCGAGGGGGTGCGGGCGCCGGGTTTCGGAGTAGCGGGCCAGGAGGGCGGCGCGGGAAGCTTCAAGAAAGACGACGGTAGTGGGCAGAATGCGGCGCATCTCGCGCAGGATGGCGGGGAAGCGCTCGAGGCTTTGACCCTCGCGCACATCGACGACGAGGGAGGCGCGGCGGATATCGCGCGAGTGCGCGACCAGCTCTGCGAAGGGCGGCATGAGCGACACAGGCATGTTGTCGACGGCGTAGAAGCCGAGATCCTCGAAAGCTTTCAGCGCGGAAGCTTTGCCGGATCCGGAGAGGCCGGTGAGGATGACGAGGTTGCGCGGATGCGGGGGAGCGGCGGCGCGGCCATTCGCCTCGGCGGCGCGGCGCTTGCTCGCTAGCTTCCGGGTGGGGGACATGGGGCCATCGTACCACCTGGAATTGCGGTTTCTCGTGATTGATTGAGAGGGTGTGCGTGGATGATTACGGCAGTCAGAGGGCGCGGAGGGCGGCCAGCAACCCGGCGCACACGCGCTCGATTTGGTCATTTGTGATGCGGTTGAAGAAGGGCAGGGCGAGGGTGCGGTCCGCGACTTCCTCAGTAAGGGGGAGATACGTGGTGGCACGCCAGGCCGCATAGGCAGGCTGCAGGTGGATGGGTGCGAAGTATCGGCCGGTGGCGATGCCGGCGGCGGCCAGGGACTGGCGGATGCGGTTGCGGTGAGCTGGACTGAGGTGGTCGGCGAGGCGGACGACAAAGACAAACCAGCTGGGCCGCTGGCCAGGGACGTCGGTAGCGGGGAGGATGAGGCCGGGTGTGCCGGCGAGGAGGCTGCAGTAGCGGCGGGCGATCCCGTCGCGCCGGGCGAGGATAAAGTCGAGGCGGCGAAGTTGGCCGAGGCCGAGGGCGCACTGGATTTCCGAGAGGCGATAGTTGAAGCCGAGTTCCATGTGCGTCTCGCTGAACTGGCCCGGGGCGGAATCGTAACGGCCGTGGTTGCGTAAGGCGGCGATGCGTTGGGCTGCCTCAGGATGGGGCGTGACCACCATGCCGCCTTCCCCGGTAGTGATCTGCTTATTGGGATAAAAAGCGAAGGCGGCGGCATCGCCAAAGGAGCCAACCGGGTGGCCACCGATTTGGGCGCCGATGGCTTCGCAGGCGTCCTCGATGAGGACGAAATTGTGGCGGCGGGCGATGGCGGTGAGGGCGTCCATGTCCGCGGGGCGGCCAAAGGTGTGGACGGCGATGAGGGCGCGAGTGCTCGGAGTGAGGGCGGACTCAACGCTGCGGGGGTCGAGATTGAGGGTAACGGGATCGATGTCGGCAAAGACAGGATGAGCGCCGACGTACCGGACTGCATTCGCGACGGCGATGAAGGTGAAGGAGGGAACGATGACCTCGTCACCTGCGCCAATGTTGTGAGCCAGAAGGGCCAGATGGAGGGCCGCGGTTCCGGAGCTGACCGCGACGGCGTGCGGCACGGCGCACAACGCGGCCATGGACGACTCGAAGGCTTCCATCTGAGGGCCGAGGCTGAGGCGGGAGGTGCGGAGGACGGAAACGACGGCGTCGATTTCAGCCTCGGTGATGTCGGGAGCGGAGAGCGGGATGGGCTCGCTCATGGGGCGAACTCGTTGCGAAGCGGGAGAGCGCGCTTGATGAGCAGCTCGTGGCCGAGGGGCGCGGAGGTGAGGACCTCGACGATGCGCTCGGCGGCATGGCCGTCGCCATAGGGGTTGGTCATGCCATGAAGAGAGGCGCGGAAGGCGGGCGTTCGGGCCTCCGCAACACGGGCAAGGATGGCCGCCGTGTCGGCGGAGGCGTCGAGGATATTGCGGGCGCGCTCGCGTCCTTTCTGTCGAAAACCGATGTTGACGGTGGGAAGGGCAAAGGAGGCAGATTCCATGATGCCGCTGGAGGAATTTCCGATGAGCACGGCAGTCTCGCGGAGGAGGGTCCAGTACGTAACGGCGTCGAGGTTGGTGAAGAGTTTTGCTGCGGGATGGCGGGCGAGAAAGGCGCGGGTGCGTTCGATCAGGGAGCGGCTGCCGGCGTCGGCATTGGGATAGCAGAAGACAATTGGCGGGCTTGCCTGCTCCGCGAGTTGGTCGAGAGCGGCGAAGAGGGCGGCGGCTTCGAGGGTGGTGTCCTGCTCGAGGGTGACCGGGTGATATGCGACGAGCAGGGGCGGCGTATCGAGGTCGAGGCTAAGGCGGGCGGAGAGTTCTTCGCGCGAAAGAAGACGGCTGCGGCGCAGGTGATCCAGCGAGGGAGCGCCAGCGTGGTGGACGCGCCAGGGCTCCTCGCCCATGGCGATGACGCGGGCGCGGGCGGCTGCTGTGGAAGTGAAATGGATATGGCTCATCTTCGTGAGCGCGTTGCGGACGGCGTCGTCGATGGCGCCTTCGCTGATTTCGCCGCCTTCGATGTGGGCGATGGGGATGCGCAGGGAAAGAGCGACGGAAGCCGGCGCGAGCATCTCGTAGCGGTCGGCGATGAGGAGGAGGAGGTCGGGACGGAGAGCACCGAGGGTGTCGGCAAGGGAAAGAACGGCGACGCCGATGCTCTTGGCCATGCCGATGTCGGTGTCGGAGCTGAGAAGAGATTCGATGCGAGCGGCGATGGGGAAGCCATCCTTCTCGATTTCGCGGATGGTGGCGCCGAATTCGGGCGAGAGGTGCGCGGCCATCGCGATGAGCCGCAGATCGACGCCGGAGTGCTCAGCGAGGAGCTTGAGCGGCCAGTAGAGGTGGCTGTAGTCAGCTCGGGACGTAGTGACGACGGCAATACGGCGAGGGGTCATCGGACGGCTGCGGATTCGGTGAGCGACTCGCGGAGAAGGGCGCTGGGCTGGTAGTCGGGGACGAGGCGCCGGACGGCGCGGAGCAGGTCAGGCAGATCGTGGGCGGCGACTGCGGCTTCGAGGTCGCGGAGGCCGGCATAG
Organism: Acidobacteriaceae bacterium; assembly: GCA_049585375.1. Lineage (GTDB taxonomy): Bacteria > Acidobacteriota > Terriglobia > Terriglobales > Acidobacteriaceae > Palsa-343. The sequence goes on along the minus strand of JBAUZR010000276.1, from coordinate 2,929 downwards.
AGGTTGGGCGCAGACGGGGTGGCGACGCGGCGAAGGTTGGGTGTCGCCTGGCCGTCATCGCTCTCGGGGGCGGAGAGGAGGGCTTCTTCGAGCTTGTCGCCGGGGCGCGGAGTGATGAAGACGATGGAAATTTCCGGGGTGCGGTTCCGCTGGATCGCTTCGATCATGCGTCGGGCGAGGTCGACGATGGGGAGAGGCTCGCCGGGATCGGGGATGAGAAGACCTGTCGCGGAGTGGGTGATGGCTTCGCTGAGAAGCATGGCGACTTCTTCGACAGTGATGAAAAATCGCCGGGCGTCGGGATGGGTGACGGTGACGGGGCCACCATGAGCGATTTGCTCAGCGAAGATGGGACCGACGCTGGCCGGGGAACCGAGTACGTTGACAAGGCGGATGGCGGTGAAGCCGGAATGAGAAAGAACGATTTGCTCGGCGATGCGCTTGGAGGCGCCCATGATGCTGTGCGGGGCGACGGCCTTGTCCGTGGAGATGAGGAGCAGGCGGGGCGTACCGCGCAGGGCGGCAGCTTCCGCGAGATCGAGGGAGCCGAGGGCGTTGGTGCCGACTGCGGCGAAGGGGTTCCTCTCCATGAGAGGCACGTGCTTGAGCGCAGCGGCGTGGAGAACGAGGTTGGGACGGTGCTCGTCGAAGAGCGCGTCGAGCAGAGCGCGATCAGTGACGCTGCCGTGGATGGGAACGCAGCGGTCTGCGTGGCCTTCTTCGCAGAGTTGGGTGCGCAGATCGAAGAGGGACTGCTCGGCGATTTCGAGGAGGACGATGCGCCTGGCTCCCGAAGCGGCGAAGAGACGGACCATGCGGGAGCCGATGAAGCCGCCGGCGCCAGTCACGAGGACGGTTTGGCCGGCGAGGTTCGGAATTTTGACTCGTCCGGGGAGGTGCGCATCGCGCCCGAGAATCGCGGACCAGAACGAGGACGGCGCGGAAAAAGGAATTGGCACTTTGCGGAAATTATAATGGCGCTTCCGCCATGCATGTGACGCTTCTTCTCGCGACGGAACAACTTGCGCTGCTGCAGCGGCGCGCGATCACGCCGCTGGAACTGGCGGAGGAGCACATACGGCAGATCGAGCGGCTGAATCCGCGTCTGAACGCGTTGGTGGATTTTGAGCCGGATCGGGTGCGGGCGCAGGCGCGCGCGGTTCGGCTCGACGCCGGAGTGCTGGCGGGATTGCCGGTGACGGTGAAGTCGTCGATTTCTGTTGCGGGGTATCGCTGCGAGATTGGCAGCACGCTGCTGCGGGGATCGGTTCCGGAGACGAATGCCGTGCTGGTGGAGCGGCTGCTCGCGGCCGGCGCGGTGATTCTGGGAACGACGAACTGCCCGGAATTCCTGATGGCGTATGAGACGGAGAACCTCCTGTATGGAAGCTCGCGGAATCCGTGGGATCTGGAGCGAACCGCGGGCGGATCGAGCGGCGGCGAGGCAGCGGCGATTGCCGCAGGCCTGTCAGCGGGCGGGCTGGGCAGCGACAGCGGCGGGAGCGTGCGGGAGCCGGCACACTTTACCGGCATCTGCGCTCTAAAGCCAACGGCAGGGCGCTTCCCTGCCAGGGGCCACCTGCCGCCGTGCCAGGGACCGTTTGCGTTTCTGGGATCGATTGGACCGATGGCGCGGACGATGGGGGATGTGGCGCTGCTGTTTGAGGCGCTGGCGGGGCGGGATCCCGCGGACGCAGGCAGCGCGCCGATTGCGTATCGGGCGGTATCGCTCGATGAGGCCAGGCAGGTGCCGATTGGGTGGTTCGAAGACGACGGACTGGTCCCGGTAACGGCAGAGACGCGTGCAACTGTGGAGGCGGCAGCGCGGGCACTGGAACGGCAGGGGTTCAGGGTGACTCGGTTTCGACCGCAGGGTCTGGAGGCGGCGCGCAAGCTTTGGTGGACGTTCTTTATGCAGTGCGGGGCGATGCTTTACGAGCCGACGATTCGCGGGCGCGAGGAGGAACTGAGCCCGACTTTTCACGATTTTCTGAGACTGGTGCGGACGGAAGCTCCGCTGACGGCGGCTGCCCTGCTAGATGCGTGGGTGGCGTCGGACGTGGTACGGGCGCGGCTGCTCGAGGAGATGCGGGAGTTCCCTGTCTGGCTCTGCCCGGTATGTTCCATTCCGGCGTTTCGGCCGTTTGAGCGGAGCTGGACCGTCGATGGGCAGCCGGTCGCGTATCTCGACGCGATGCGGTATACGCAGTGGTTCAATCTGCTGGGCGGACCGGCGGCGGTGGCGCCGGTGAGCCGGTCGGCGGAGGGGCTGCCGATTGGGGTGCAGATCGCCGGACGGCCTTACGCGGATGAGCTGGTGCTGGCCGTGGCGACGGCGGTAGAAAGCGCGTTCGGCTACCAGCCGCCGCCGATAGCGCTCGAGTGAATTGCGCGTTCGCGGATTGCTGCTCCGGTCGTCCCCTGCTCGAGAGCTGACCTTCCCGCCGTGTCTTCTCGAACGGCACGAGAAGACAACGACGGGGCACCGGCAATCTAACCGAGAAATTCCGGATTATGAGCGGTGCCATCGAAATGAGATGTTGTCTTGAAGAGCTCGAAGCGCCCGGTGAAGGCTGCTTGTTGCGTCTTGTTGAGGATCGTCGCAAGCTCGTGGTCGTCGAGGGGATGAAAGGTTTTGACTGCCTCGAAAGCCTGGTCGAGAACCTGCTGGTTATCGATGCCAGTGATCTGGGTTGAGACGGGCAGGCTAAGCGAATAGTGCAGGCATTCAATGGGGGTGGTTGTGTTGCTTTGCAGGATGAAGTGATCGCCGAAGCACTTCATGCCGAGCACGCCAGTGCCTTCGCGGATGAGGCGCGGAACGACGAGCTGGGCGAAGCTGCGAAAATGGGCGTCCATAACGTTGATGGGCATCTGTGCGGTGTCGAAGTGGAAGCCGTGCGCCTTTGCCACGTCGAGCATGTAGAGG
>JBAUZR010000275.1:0-2738 GCA_049585375.1 Acidobacteriaceae bacterium | reverse complement strand
CGCTGTTCAACAGATTTCCGGGTATTGTGCAAACAGCGCGATAGCTTCCAGCGGAGTAGACTTGCGGTTTACTCCACGTAGTCAGAACGGTAATTCCATAGTCGTTGAGCAGATGGTAAGTGATATGCAGAGGGTCATTTGTGTCACCGACTGTGTACTCTGTTTCGATCCGAATCTCCGACTGCATTGAAAGCGTTGTGGACTTGGGATCGTTGCCATCAGAGATGGAGACCCGTCGGATACGCATGACACTGTTGCCCGGTGCGCTCGCGGGATCATCCCAGGTGGCCGTCGGGTTTGAATCCATGCTCTCGAACAGATAACTCGCAATGACCGATTCCGTGGGACCGGCGCTCTTGAGCTGCCCGCGTTCCAGAAACATTGCCTGTTCGCATAGAGATCGGACCGCAATCATATTGTGGCTCACGAAGATCACGGTGCGGCCTCCGCCGCTCGCCACATCCTGCATCTTGCTGATGCATTTCTTCTGGAACTCGGCGTCGCCGACGGCGAGGACTTCATCGACAATCAGGATCTCCGGTTCCAAATGGGCTGCGACGGCGAAGGCGAGTCGGACGTACATCCCGCTGCTGTAGCGCTTGACGGGGGTGTCGAGAAATTTCTCCACTCCGGCGAAGGCTACGATCTCGTCGAATTTGCGGCGGATCTCCGAGTGAGCCATGCCGAGGATGGATCCGTTGAGGAAGATGTTTTCGCGTCCGGTCAGCTCCGGGTGGAAGCCGGTGCCGACTTCGAGGAGGCTGGCGACGCGTCCGCGGAGGGTGACGCGGCCTTCGGAGGGTTCGGTAATGCGGCTGAGGATCTTGAGCAGGGTGCTTTTGCCGGCTCCGTTGCGGCCGATGATGCCGAGGACCTTGCCGCGCTCGAGTTCGAAAGAGACATCGCGGAGGGCCCAGAAGTCCTCGCGGGTGGCGCCGTTTGAGGTTTCGCGATTCTGCCGGCTCCAGCGGGTGCCGAGGCTGAGGGCTTTCTGGGTGAGCGTCTCGCGAAAGGTCTTATACCGCACCCGCTGTCCCTCATGGCGGATGGCGTATTTCTTGCCCAGGCCTTCGACGGAGATGATGGCGTCAGACATAGATCAATCGAGGCGTTCGGCGCTGGAGACGGGGACTCGGTCCGCGGGTGGGGGGGCGGCGGCAGGGAGCGGACATGCTCCGAATATGTGAATTGCGGCTTCAGATGACATCGGCGAAGCCTCGCTCCATCCTGCGAAAATACCAGACGCCGCTGATATACAGAACGGCTGTGACCCAGAGCGAGTTGGCGAGGTCGGGCCACCAGACCAGTCCCTGACCGCGGAGGAGAGACCAGCGGAAGCCGTCGATGACGCCAACGACGGGATTGAGAGAGAAGAGGAACCGCCATTTGGCTGGGACGACGCTGCTGCTGAATCCCACGGGGGAGATATAGAGGCCGAACTGGACGACAAAGGGAATGATGTAGCGAAAATCGCGGTACTCGACGTTGAGAGCGCAGAGCCATAGTCCCACGCCGATGGCGGCTGCGAAGGCGAGCAGAGTGAAAAGAGGGAGGGCGATCAGATGCCAGTCGGGGACGAAGCGATACCAGGCCATCATGACGGCCAGGAGGGCCATGGTGATCAGGAAATCGACGAAGCTGGTGATGACCGAACTGGCGGGCACGATCATTCGCGGGAAATAGATTTTGGAGACCAGATTGGAGTTCTGGGTGAGGCTTTCAGAGGATGCGGCGAATGCCTGTGAGATGAATTGCCAGGGGAGCATGCCGGCCATGACCAGGAGGGCGTACGGAACCGATGCGGGAGCATGGAGCTTGGCGACACGACTGAAAAGGATGGTGAAAATCACCATGGTCAGGAAGGGCCGCACCACCGCCCAGGCCACGCCCATGACAGTTTGCTTGTAGCGGACGAGGATGTCGCGCCACGCCAGGAAGTAGAACAATTCACGGAAGCGCCAGAGGTCTCGCCAGTAGTTCTTCTCTATGCGTCCCGGTTCAATGATGAGTTCAGGCATGATTCCCGAGAGCGGGTCAGTCCGCCGGACGCACGGGTCGGAGTGCGAGTGACGGACAAATGCATTCGCTCGATTAAGAACGGTTCCCCATAGCGTACCAGAAACCGGGCAGCTGATCCCGCAGGACGATCAGCCGGACAGCGGCCGGGCGTGGACGGGGGGATCGATGGGCATCGGGCGGAGATCCAGGTCAGTATGGAGTTCGCCGGGGGCAGCGGGCAAGGCGCTTTCCCTTCTGGTTGCGATCGAATGGGGCCGATATACTTGGAAAAGATTCCAACAGCAGAAATGCCTGCAGCCATGAACAAGCGACCCGCCGGCCGCGAGCGAGAGCCAGATCGCATCTCTGTGGCCATGGCGACGTACAACGGCGAAAAGTACATTCGGGAACAGCTCGACAGCATCGCCCGGCAGAGTCTGCTGCCGTACGAACTGGTGGTCACGGACGACGGGTCGACCGACGGAACTCTGGAGATGGTAGAGGATTTTGCCCGCTCGGCACCTTTTCCGGTGAAGATCCACCGCAATGATGTGCGGCTCGGCTTTGCGGACAATTTCTTCAAGGCGGCGTCGCTTTGCGAAGGAGAGCTGATTGCCTTCAGCGATCAGGACGATGTCTGGCTGGAGGACAAGTTGAGTGTGTGTTCCTCCCATTTCGTCGACCCTGACGTGTTTTTGGTTGCACATTCCGCATGGACTCTGCTGGCATCGGGAGAGCGA
>JBAUZR010000274.1:0-10295 GCA_049585375.1 Acidobacteriaceae bacterium | reverse complement strand
GGCCAGGGCGCGACGATGATCTCCGCTGCCTGGGGAGTTTTCGTGTGGCACGAGTTTGCCGCGGCACCACGTCGGTCCAAAACTCTCCTGGCCTGGATGTTCTTCACCTTCCTCGTCGGGCTGACAGCGGTGGCTCTGGCTCCGGTCTTCTGATCCCTTCCCGGCACGTCACTGCCTTCGGCGCTCGGCGCCGCCGGAGATGTTTATAGGCGGCCTCCTCAGCGCTCGACAGGCCGGTCTCACGAAGCTTGCGCGTATAGAAGAGGCCGGCTCTCGCTGCTTGTCCAGAAATAGTAGAGGACGATCACACTTGCGACCGCCGCGTATGCGCACCACACCGAGGTAAAGGCATACTGCTTGACCGCAGCGACAATGAGGAGAATCGCAAGGTTTGCCGCGCCGAAAATGACCATGGCCCTGACCTTGGAGAAAAACAGCGACCCGCAGGTTGCGATCACATACAGGATTGCAACGATCATATGGCTGGTCGCCTGATTCGTATAAACGATACTGTTTTGTCTGATGTAGATTTCCGTTGGATAGGCGGTCAGCGCCCACAGGATATAGAGCCCGGTTGCTCCGCCGATTACCAGAAACGGCACCATACGCGTGCGACTCTCACCATTGGGTTCGAAGAGCAGCACACCCAGGGGTAGCAGAAAGGGAAGAAGCCCCTGCGCATAGATCATGTAAGCTGCGCCCATATTGTGAGTGACAGTGGGCGAGAGTCCCCCATCTAATCCGAGCCAAACAAATCCTTCAATGAACTGATGAATGGCAAAAAGCGCAGGGAGCGCTGCGAAGAGCAGCTCACGCCGGTGCTTAACTTTGGCTAAGGTGACGATGCCGAGTGCTCCAAGAACTCCGCTGCCAACAAAGTTGGCTGTCGCTGAAAAGCACATAGGTGATCTCCCCCGGTGCGTGGATTATACGTATCGGCGACTTTGCAGGTGCCGGTTTGTGAAAAGGAGTGGCGCCGGCAGTGCAATGACCGGTTGCACAATTCCAGGCCCAGGCGTTTCAGGAGAGGCCGATCTGCTGACCGTGATCGACAGCGGAAGGCGTCGGGACCGGCATTTCCCACATGACTCGACCTGGCCATCGCTCACTCGATTCTTACTGAAGACTCACCGCTCTTAGGACTAAGAACAGTCCTGCGACTACCGCGAGGGCCCCGATGACCCGCGGTGCTTGTCCGCCGTCGGGTGTAAGACGTTCCGCGGTGATTGCGGAGGTCACGAGGACCATTGAGCGCAGGTCCATGACCCCAAGCACGAGAAGGATCGCCGTCAGGTTGGCGCAACTGAGCGCGCAGTGGACTCCGAACCGCAGTCCTTGCCGCCACGCTGCATCGGCGCGGGGCGGCAGAACGCAGCCGGCCCCCGGCGCCTCGCGGCAGCAGGCAAGGTGACGTGCCTTCCAGTGGGTGAACTGGAGTGCGCCGGCAACGAACACGACCAGTCCAGCGCTGATCGGAACCCCACGCGCCAGCGCGGGATGGTCCATCTCGGCCGCCGCGGCCGCGACGCCCGCCGGGAAGATGGCCAGTCCGAAGAGGGTCCAGACCAGGAAGTAGCCGAGGCCGGCGCACGCGGTGAGCCGATGTCGGAGCCCGTTGCCCGTGGTTCCGAGAGACTGGCGATAACGCCACAACATCGGCGTCAGTGAAGGCAGCATCATCGCCGCCATCATTACGGTCCACATGGCGAGAAACGCGGCGGTGGCACCAGCCCATGACTGTCCGGGCATTCGCATCCAGGCCATTGACATCGACCAGCCGCCGGGCATCGGCATCCCCTGCATCGCCGCCATGGAATTGCACCAGCGCACCGTAACTACCGCGGTAATGACAAAGAACATCAACGACACGCCGAAGAAGGCTCGCCTGGTATCCTGCTCCGAAGCCGTCTGAACGCGAGGCGGCTTCGCGATACCTGGTTCGAAGTTGTTGGCGAGGCAGGCTGCGTGATCCATGATGCTGTCTCCGTTTCCAGCACACCGGGTGCAGGGGATTGAGGACTGATCGTGGCAGTGGGGCTACGCTCGTTGCTCTTCCTCTCGCCTGCGGATGGCGGCTCCCTGTGAGTCAGTGAGAATGTCGACCCACTTCGGGTTCGGCGCCGCCTCAGCGTCGTAGTTGTCATGCCAGTTCCACCACTTGTAGGGCTGGGTCCGGGGATAGCCCTCGGGCGAATCTTCCCACGTCTCCTGACGGCCAAGAGCGGTGATGTCAAGATAACTCCAGACACTCCCCATGGCCTCGTCACCGCGGTTGTTGATGAAGTAGGTGCGGAACACCTTGTCGCCGTCGCGGATGAATGCGTTGTGGCCGTGCCATTGGTCAACGCCGAAGTCCACGTCGAAGCTGTCGGTGATGGTGTACCAGGGCATCGTCCATCCCATGCGTGCTTTCAGGCGCGCGATGTCGGCCTGGGGGGCGCGCGAGGCATACGCGAGGGTAGTGTCGCGAGCGTTCAGGTGAGAGAGGTGGCTGACCTGATCGGCGCCCAGGGAGCAGCCGCGGCAGGCATGATCGGGCCAGCCGAAGACTCCGGGCTCGAAAAAGGCGCGATAGATGATCAGCTGCTGTCGGCCCTCGAACAGATCCAGCAGAGTGACCTTGCCCTGGGGCGATTCGAACTCGTACTTTTTATCCACGAGCATCCACGGCATGCGCCGGCGTTCTGCTGCCAGCGCGTCGCGGGAGCGGGTGAGAGCCTTCTCCTTCGCGAGAAGCTGTTGCCGCGCTGCTTCCCACTCCTGCTGCGACACGATGGGGGGTGTGTTCCTCGCCAGCTGCCCGTGTTCTTCGTCGATTGCCGTTGGTTTCGTCATCATGATTTCTCCTCTTCGGAATATGGTCTTTCGTTTTCGCTCCGGTTATGGCCGCATGTCGGTCGGCCATGTGTCAATAATGATGCAGATGCCAAAAGGACCGGGAGTGACAAGTGTGGCGGGATTCCGATGGATTCTCTGATCACAGCAGCAGCACGGGCGCTTGAGGCGGGTGATTCCCTCGGAGCACTGAAGCGAGTCGCTCTGCGCACGGATGCGCCTGCACTCGCGCTGCGGGGCATCGCCATGGCTCAGCTCGGAGATTTTGCACGAGCAAGGGAACTGCTGCGAAAGGCGACGCGAGCCTTCAGTTCGAATGAACCCGTGGCCCGTGCGCGATGCATCGTCGCCGAAGCCGAAATCGCGCTGGCTTCGCGCGACCTGGGCTGGCCTGCGCAGGCGCTCGATGCTGCGCGGGTGACTCTCGAAGAGCATGGTGACCGATTGAACGCAGCGCACGCGGCCTCAATTGAGGTTCGACGCCTCGTCCTCATCGGGCGCCTCGACGAGGCGGAGGAACTGCTTGCCGCTCTCGTCCCGGCGTCCTTCCCGCCGGTGCTGAGAACGGCACTCGAACTCGTGCTTGCAGGCATCGCGATGCGCCGCATTCGCACGCAGGCGGCGCGCGCAGCGCTGACACGGGCCGACGACGCGGCGCACCAAGCAGGCGTTCCCGCCCTGACGGCAGAGGTGGAAAGCGCGGCCCGCACACTCAACACCCCGGTGGCGCGCCTCATTGCGCGCGGAGAAGAGCGATCGCTGCGGCTGGAAGAAGTTGAGGCGCTGCTGGCATCCAAAGCCCTGGTCGTAGACGCGTGCCGAAATGCCGTGCGCAGAGGTGGCACCGTGGTCTCGCTCCCAACACGAACAGTATTGTTCGCGCTCATGCGCTGCCTGGGCGAGGCCTGGCCTGGCGACGTTCCACGGGACGCGCTTCTCGCGCGGGCCTTCGGAGCGAGATTCGTGGACGAATCGCATCGCATGCGGCTGCGGGTGGAAATCGGACGACTCCGGAAGATGCTTCGGCCGCTGACCGATATACGAGCGACAAAGCGGGGTTTTGTGCTGGTACCTCGGAGCACACGTAAGGTCGTGGTGCTGGCCCAGCCGGCCGAAGATAAAAACAGCAGTGTGCTCGCATTGCTCGCCGATGGTGAGTCGTGGTCGAGTTCAGCGTTGGCCATTGCGCTCGGGACAAGCCAGCGCTCCGTGCAGCGCGCCCTCGACTCGCTCGCCGCGACGGGCAAGGTTCAGTCCTTCGGTCAGGCGCGTGCGCGCCGCTGGATTGCGGAACCGGCGCCCGGATTCACGACAATCTTGTTACTCCCTGCTCCGCTGCCATTGGATTAAGGTGGAGGTATGAAACGAACGGCAGCCGAAATCGTGCGCGAATATGGCCCCTTTCCCGGTGCTGATCACGTGCATGGAGTTACCTATGACGGAAAATATGTCTGGTTCGCGTCAGGGGACAAGCTGCACGCTTTTGACCCTGAGAGTGGACAGGCCATGCGCTCGATCGAAGTTGCCGCGCATGCCGGAACTGCCTTTGACGGTCGGCACCTCTTTCAGATCGCCGAGGATCGAATCCAGAAGATCGATCTGAAAACCGGGCAATTGCTGGCTACGATTCCTGCGCCTGGCGGCGGCCGGGACTCGGGCCTGGCATGGGCAGAGGGTACGCTGTGGGTCGGACAATATCGTGACCGAAAAATTCATCAGGTTCATCCGGACACGGGAGAAGTCCTGAGAACGATCGAGTCGAACCGGTTCGTCACCGGCGTCACATGGGTCGATGGTGAGCTCTGGCACGCCACGTCAGAGGGCGACGAAAGTGAATTGCGACGGGTCGATTCCCGCACCGGCGAGGTTTTTGAGGCTGTGGAGATGCCACGCGGAGCCAATATTTCCGGGCTTGAATCCAATGGAAGCAGTCGATTCTTCTGTGGAGGGCAAAAGAGCGGGAGGATCAGGGTCGTCGCCCGGCCGAAGCGTAGCAGCGCGGTGGGCAGCGCCCGGAAAGACGCAGGCGTTCCGCGGCGATAATGTGGTCGGCGAGAAGCCGGTGGGGAACTGCCCTATTCGAACGGAGGAGGCGCTTGACGGCCACCTCCGTCGGTGCTGCTGCTGTCAGCGCTTCCGGTATTGCTGGTCGCTGACCTGTTCCAGCCAGTCGACCACTTTGCCGTCGAGCTTTTCCTGGATTGCAATATGCGTCATAGCCGTTATCGGCGTCGCTCCGTGCCAGTGCTTCTCGCCCGGCGCAAACCACACCACGTCGCCAGGCCGGATTTCCTCGATCGAACCGCCGTCACGCTGAGCCCAGCCGCAGCCTGATGTGACGATGAGTGTCTGACCCAGCGGGTGCGTGTGCCAGGCGGTCCGCGCACCCGGTTCAAAGGTAACGCTGGCCCCCGCAGCACGCGCGGGTTCCGGAGCCTGGAACGGCGCGTCGATGCGTACCGCACCCGTGAACCAGTCCGAAGGCCCTTGCGCCGAAGGCTGCGTGCCAACCCTCTTAATCTCCATTCTCATTTCTCCTGTAATCGTTGTACACCTGGTCTTTTCCATGTCGGCTGGAATCGGGCCATGCATGGGATTCGCCTTATTCAGACGATAACGCGGCGTCTACTGTCCGCGCTTTTCGGAGCAATCCATAAGCTCCCCCTGTTCGATGGAGCCAATCTCGCGATTTACAATTCCGTGCAGCCTGAGTCAACCCATTACTCCATGGAATTGGCGAATGGTATGCACTGAGGGGTTTTTATGCATGAGCGAAGATTCAATCCGTCCCGTGCCCATCTGCTCGAAGATCCGGAACGAAAAGAGTGGCTTCCGCCCGATGAGGTGATCGCCGCGCTACATCTGCGCGAGGGAGAAGACATTGCCGATCTCGGCGCCGGCACCGGCTTTTTTGCGCTGCCCATGGCGAGGGCCGTGGGTTCCGGTGGGCGCGTCTTTGCTGTCGATGTGGCTCCGGAGATGCTCGCGCGCCTGCGCAGCAGGCTTACGGAGGCGGGCATCGAGAATGTGCAGTGTTTTGAAGGCGAGGCTTCATCCACCGGTCTTTCCTCTGCCTGCGCCGATGTGGTTTTCATGGCCAACGTTTGGCATGAGTTTGACGACCATGCTGAGGTCCTTGCCGAGGCGCGCCGGCTGCTGAAGCCGGGGGGCCGTATCGCCATTTTGGACTGGCGGCCCGATGCGGAACCGGGTCACGGCCCCCCAGTCGGGCACCGCATAGCAGCGAGCGCAGCGGAAGCCTCTATGGAGGCTGCCGGGCTCGTCATCAGGTTCGACGGAAACGTCGGCCGCTATTCCTGGCTGTTGATCGGAAATTACCGGTGAAATCTGATTTTTCAAGGTCATCACCTCCCGCATTCTGGCGACAGGCCGTAGCGGAACGGGAACGAAAAGAAGTTTCCGTGAAGCTTCAGATCCGACGGCCCGATAGGGCATTGGAATCGAGGCGGGGAATTCCGCAGCGACGATGCGGTGGTTGAATACGATGATCCGCGGCGAAACGCTCCGCGGATCAGGCGATTTCCTGACCTTCGCCGCTGACGAGTTCGAGATCCGCCCCGCGCACCAGCTTTTCCTCGGGGGCGGGAGCGGGGTCAAGCAAGACCACATACACGTCGTCGAGAGAGGTGAGCTTCTTAGCGACTCGACCTGTCAGTGGCTGGTTCTTGACCCGAACCTGTTGTCCTTCCTTGAATGTCATACCGACCAAGGCTAAAGGGTTCTCCAAGGGTTCCATATCCCCAAAATGGGGGAGATGGCAACATGAAGCCGCCAGATGCCTGATATAAACGTCACAGATAGTGGCACTTACGTAACTTACTCGATGATTACGGGAAAGATTGGCCGGTACTCTGCAGCCAGGGTGGTTCTACGACTGTGCGCCGGAACGGTCAGGCAATGGCGCGCAAGGGCTCACCCTGGTTTTCCAGGTGCGAACAGAACCGCTCGCACCACCGAAAAACGTTCTCATTCTTTACGCGTCGGCGGAGCTTGCGCATGCGCGCGACCCGCTCGCGCAATTCCATGGCGCAGGCCTGCTGGACCGCATCGGCCACGCACTGAGTGTCATAGGGGTTCACCAGGATGGCGCCGTTCCCCAACTGCGCGGCGGCGCCGGCAAATTCGCTCAGGATGAGCACGCCCTGATCGCCTTCCTGTGCCGCACAGAACTCTTTGGCGACCAGGTTCATGCCGTCTTTGAGCGGAGTGATCAGGGCGATGTCGGCCGCGCGGTACAGCGCAACCAGCTCCGGACGTTCCACGGAGCGGTGGATGTAATGCACGGGCATCCATCCGGGATCTCCATATTGGCCGTTGATCTGGCTGACCAGGGTTTCGATTTCGAGCCTTAACTCGCGGTATCTGGGAATGTTTTCGCGGCTGGGGACCACAATCTGCACCAGGCTGATCTGACGCCGTAGTGGGGGACAGGAACTCAGCAAATGGCGGAGAGCCTTGAGACGGTCGGGGACGCCTTTGGTGTAATCGAGACGATCGACGCCGAGGACAATCCTGCGGTCGTGCATATCGCGGCGGATTTGCGCGGCGCGCTCCACGATCTCTGGTTGAGCCGCATGCTGCGCGAACTCGTCGTAGTCGATCCCGATGGGAAACGTTCGGATCACAGTGGACCGGTCGCCCGCGCAGACGCGTACCTGCTCGTCCTCGCGATGCATTTCGATGTCGGGCAAAAAGTGGCGAACGCAGCCCAGGAAGTTACGCTGATCCCGCTGGGTCTGAAAACCAACGGCATCGTAGGCGAACAGAGCGCGCAGGATCTGACTGCGCCACGGCAGCTTTTCAAAAATATCAAGCGGCGGAAAGGGAATATGGAGAAAAAAGCCGAGCCGGGCACGGACGCGGCTTTCGCGCAGGAACTCGCCTACCAGCATCAGGTGATAATCGTGGACCCAGACGAGGGAGTCGCGATGACTGACCCGCTCCACTGCGTCGGCGAATTTGTGGTTCACATGTACGTAGGCTTCCCAATAGGTGGGATCGAAGTTGCAGCGGGACTGAAGGTCGTGAAAAAGCGGCCAGACAATCTCGTTGGAGAAGCCCGCATAGAATCCTTTGCGCTCTGCTGCGGTGAGCGAAACAGGAACCAGCTGGACCTGCGATTCGGAATGCTCTTTGGCGAGCAGGCGCTGGATCTGGTCTTCGGGGCCATCACCCGGCCAGCCGATCCAATAGCCCTTTCTTGTTTTCAGGACGGGGCGAAGCGCGGTGACCAGGCCCCCGGAGCTGGGTTTCAGAACTGGACCGCGAGGGCCCATCTCCGTGGTGATGGGCAGGCGGTTAGAGACGAGGATCATGTCGCCGGCATGCTTCATGAAACTCCTCCACATCGGAGTGCCCATTCCTGGAGGAATGCTAATAGCTGTTCCGGCGGCCGAATCCACAGCTGCGCGTTGGTGGGACGCCAGTCGGGGCGGACCAGGACGGTGAGAGCCTCTGTTTCGCGCAGAGCCAGGAACGCATCTTCGTCCGTGGTGTCGTCGCCGAGGAAAGCGAAAGGAGTTCCCGGCGGCAGCTCCCCAAGAAGCGTGCGCACGGCGCTCCCTTTGTTCGGTTCCAGGGGACGTAGCTCAAGGCCGCCATCGAACTCCAGGAGGGACATGCCGGAGCGACTGGCGATAGGCGCGAGGCCCGCATGCACAGCAGGTCCCAGAATGGCGAGTTGCTCCGCGGGCAGGCCCCGCCAGTGGACGGCAATGCTGCCGGGTTTGAGCTCCGAGTATCGAAGATAATCACGAGCCTCGAGCCATGCCGTGGCCTCCACCAGAGCCTGATCGTCCGATTGCAGAAGCGGAGCCATTTTTGTACGACCGTCGGCAAAGAGGCGCTGGCGGCCGTGGATGCCCCAGATTTCGGGCGCCGGATTCACGCCGAGTAAATCGCGAACTTCTTCTGCCTGGCGGCCACTAATGAGGACTAGTCGGGTCTGCCGGCTCTCCAGTATCTTCTGCAAGGCCTCACGTACGCCGGGCCATGGGACCGCTGCATTGCGGTCGACGTGGAAAGGAGCAAGAGTGCCGTCGTAATCGAGAGCGAGGGCGGACGCCGGATGAGCCGTGAGCCGATCGAAGAAAGCCCGAAGCTGCAGTTGAGTTGGGGCGGGCGACGGGTCGGACTGCACCGAACCGGAGAGAGCCGAGAGACCGTGAATCGTTTCGGGAGGTGTTCTGGTCATGCCGCGTCGATCGAAGAGATGGTTACCGCACTCCCAGAGTACCGTGCGCCAAGGGCCATCGCATCACACTTGCGCTGGGTTAACAAAAAGATGCAAGGCCGGAGCAGATAGATGCTCAGCTTAAACTTTGATAAGCATCGATAAGTGCTGGAAACAATACAGTAATTGGCCATTAGTAATCCAGAACGAACTTCGTAGGACGCCCTGCGACTGGCGGTGTCAGGATTCCTGCCGGAGAATCTCGGAGGCGACCGCAGCCTGCCCAAGGGAGATTCCGCCATCGTTGGCTGGAACTTCCCGCTGAATGAAAACATCGAACCCTGCATCACGCAGCGATTGAACGCAGCCGGTCAGCAGAAGGGCATTCTGAAAGCAGCCGCCGCTGAGGCATACACGATGGAGCTGAAGATCGTCCCGCATCCGCCGGCACAGTCTGGTCACGATGGCAACAAGGGTGGCGTGAAAGCGGAAAGCGATCTGGGCTGAGGATGCACCCGCGTCCAGTTCGGAGACGATCTGGCGGACCATCGGCCGGAGGTCGACATCCACCGGCGCAGTGCCGCTGAACGCGAATTCATACGGGCCTTCGGAAAGTGCGGATCCGGATTCGGCGGCAGCCTCGAGCATCATCGCGGCCTGGCCTTCGAACGAGACGGTATGGCGCAGACCGATCAGGGAAGCAACCGCGTCGAACAAGCGTCCTGCCGAGGAAGTCGGTATCGTGTTGACGCGGCGTTGGAGCATGCTGTCGACGATTCGAATCCGCTCGGCAGAGGCCATCAGGTTCCAGCGAGGATCCGCAGGCAGGGAGCCATCAAAGGCATCGAGCAGGTAACTGCGGGCGGCCCGCCATGGCTCTCGAATACCGGAATCGCCGCCAGCCAGGAGCACGGGGCGCAGACGAGCATGCCGATCGAAGCTGGTATATCCAGCGACCAGAAACTCGCCACCCCAGATGGTTCCGTCGGTGCCGAAGCCGGTGCCGTCCCAGGCGACGCCGATCACGCGTCCTTCGAGTTGATGCTCGGCCATGCAACTGGCGATATGGGCATGGTGATGCTGCACGCCGATGTGCCGAAGACTCGTTTGCTGAAGGGCGAACTGGGTGCTGAGGTAGCCGGGGTGCAGGTCATGGGCGATTGCCGTTGGGGTGACGTGGAACAGGCGACGCATGCGCTCGAGGGTTTCCTGAAAGAATTGGAGGGTTTCGTAGTTCTCAAGATCGCCCAGGTGCTGGCTGGGCAGC
>JBAUZR010000273.1:0-11351 GCA_049585375.1 Acidobacteriaceae bacterium | reverse complement strand
CATGCGGATTTTGGACCGGCGCCGAATACCGGCGGCCGCGCCAACATCAATGCAGCCCGTCTAAGTACGGGTATTTTGATCCATCTGGGGAACATCGTTCCGCCGCCGCCGGTACAGTACGCCTGCTCGATGAATCCGACGTCTGTTTTCCCGGGTGAGCAGGTCACGGTGACCGGCACAGCCACCAACCTGAATCCGAAGAAGGCCGCGAGCTACAGCTGGAGCGGCCAGGGTGTGACGGTAAGCGGCACGAATCCGACCGCGACCATCGATACCGCCAACCTGCAGCCGGGAACTTACACGGTTTCCGGTCACGTCACCGAGGGCAACAAGCCTGGCCAGTCGGCTGACTGCACGGCGCAATTCACCGTCAAGCAGTTTGAGCCGCCAACCGTCAGTTGCACGGCGAACCCGACCACGGTGAAGCCGGGTGAGAGCTCGACGATCAACTGCAACGGCGTGAGCCCGCAGAACCGGCCGCTCACCTACAGCTACTCGGCCTCCGCGGGATCGATCAACGGGACCGGGAACACGGCGACGCTCTCCACGACCGGAGCGCCATCCGGAACCATCACCGTAACCGGCACGGTCCAGGACGACAAGGGCCAGACGGCTTCGGCAACGACGACTGTGGATGTGCAGGCACCGCCACCGCCGCCGGCTCCGAAGAGCCAGACCCTGTGCTCGATCCAGTTCAACAACGATAAGCGGCGTCCGGCTCGTGTGGACAACGAAGCCAAGGCTTGCCTGGACGACGTAGCCCTGAACGCGCAGCAGAAAGCCGATGCCTCGCTGGTGGTTGTCGGTAACTCGGCTCCGCTGCCGGAGCACAAGGGCCGCCACGCTCGCCACGAGATGACTGCCGAAAAACTGGCAGCTCAGCGCGCGGTGAACACCAAGGACTATCTGGTAACGGAGAAGGGCATTGATGCCAGCCGTATCCAGGTGCGGACGGGTACCAGCGGCCAGAACGAGGTGGAGAACTACCTGGTTCCGGCGGGCGCGAACTTCGACAACGACGTGCCTGGCACGACGGCGGTCGATGAGAACGCCGTGAAGGCCCAGCCTCGCAACGCGGTGCATCACCATCACCATCACGCTGCCGCGAAGAAAGCGTCTCAATAGTCTGCCGTAACCCCAACAGCAGGGCCGACCGTCATCCGGTCGGCCCTGTTTTTTGGTGTTCACAGAGCAGGACCGGGGGCCGATCCGCGTTCAGCGGCGTTCCATTGTCAATCATGAGACGTCGGGCGCTCTCCGCGAGCGCAAGCCCCGCAAAAGCAGGTAGCATGAAGTTAGACTTCGGGCTTTGCCGGCTCCGGAGTGGCCCCGATAGCGAATATGAAATCGATGCGGTTCCGATTGTGGATTGCGGCGCTGGCCGCTTTTCTGTCTGGTTGCGGCTGCTTCGCAGCAGCTGCGTCTGTTTCTTCCTGGAATCCGGCCGGGCCGGACGGCGGTGACGCGCGCCGCTTCGCCTTCAGCCCCCAGGATCCGAGCCGAATTTACGTCGGCACCACCGACAGCTGGATTTACGTCTCCAACGACGGCGGCTCATCATGGTCGCGCCTGGCCCATCTCGGCCAACAGGACGATCTCGTCGTTGACAGCCTGGTCGTCGATCGATCGGACCCCCACACCCTCTACGCCGGCGTCTGGGGCATGGACCATCCGGACGGAGGCATTTACATCAGTCACGACGAGGGACATACCTGGAGCGAAGCCCAGCAGATGGACGGCCAGTCAGTGCGGTCCCTGGCCCAGGCGCGTTCCAATCCCCATGTTCTGGTCGCCGGCACGCTGCGGGGGGTGTATCGCTCCGAGGACGGCGGCCGGCACTGGCGGGAGATCAGCCCGCCGGAAAGCACCGAGATCCATGAAGTGGAGTCGCTCGCCATCGATCCTTACGATGCACAGACGATCTACGCGGGCACCTGGCATCTGCCCTGGCGCACCGAGGATGGCGGCGCGCACTGGAGCAATATCAAGCAGGGAGTAATCGACGACTCCGATGTGTTCTCCATGATCGTCGATCCTTCCCGCCCCAGTATTGTGTTTCTCAGCGCCTGCTCCGGTATCTATCGCAGCGACAATTATGGCAACGACTTTCGCAAGGTGCAGGGAATTCCGGCTACAGCCCGACGGACCCGCTCCCTGCGCATGGATCCGGACAACCGCAACACTGTGTATGCCGGAACCACGGAGGGCCTCTACAAGACCGAAGACGGCGGCGAGCACTGGATCCGAACCACAGGGCCGGATGTGATCGTCAACGATGTGTATGTCGATCCACGGAATCCGAAGCACGTGCTGCTGGCGACGGATCGCAGCGGCATTCTGGCGAGCGAAGACGGAGCTGCCGGTTTTCAGGATTCCAACACCGGCTTCTCGCAGCGGCAGGTCAGTACGCTGCTGGCCGACAGCCATTCGCGTGGCACGCTGTATGCCGGCGTGATCAACGACAAGATTTATGGAGGCGTCTTCTTCAGTTCCGACGAAGGACGTAACTGGAGACAAGAGAGCGATGGCCTGCACGGTCGCGATGTCTTTGTGCTGGCTCAAAGCGGCGACGGCACAGTGCTCGCAGGCACCAGCGACGGAATTTATCGTCTGGACGGCGGTACGTGGGTTGCCGCCAATGCCGTTTCGCCGACTGCCCCCGCTGTTCCAGAGAGAACTGAGTCGCGTCAACAACGAACCCGCGGCAGACGACGGGCGGCCGAGCCGCCGCCCCAGGAACCGCAGGAGATTCATGGCCGGGTGACCGCGCTGGCGGCGTCGGACGACGCATGGTATGCGGCGACGGGGAGCGGCGTATTTCGCAGCACGGATCGCGGCGGGCAGTGGGAGCAGGTCCTTACCCCGCACGATGCCACTTCCTTCTTTCGCGACGGTGAATACCTGGCGCTGGCCGTCTCCGGCCGAACGGTCTACGCGGGACGCCGGGAGGGCATCATGGTCTCTCATGATGCGGGCGCCTCCTGGCAAGCGGCGCCCTTTCCTGCCGGGCTGACGGTCCTTGCGACGCTCGGTCTGGCGCCGGATGGCTCCCTGTGGGCTGGCGGGCGCGAAGGGGTGTTTTACTCCGAGAACGGCGGGGAAAGCTGGACTCCCCTGCGGCGGTTGCCCGTCGTCGCCATCAACAGCATTGCCTGGGATCCGTCTCTGGGCAGACTGATCGTGACTTCCGGCGAAGGAACCCTTATCTATGCGATCGATCCCCGTGACCGGACCTGGCAGTGGTGGAATACTGGCTGGACCGTGCGAGCGACAGCCTCGGTCAATGGGCGTTTGGCAGCGGCTTCCCTCTATAGCGGGGTGGTGATCCAGCCCGTGATGGAAGCAGCCGGCAGCGGGCACTTTACCCAGGGCGCGCGACAATAGGTCTGTGGCGCTGACGATTCGCCCTGCCGTTTCCCAGGATTTCTCCGCGCTCTACGCGCTGGACCAGGCCTGCTTTGTGCCGGGCATCTCCTGGTCCATGGCGGAACTGCAGTACTTTCTGCGCTATCCCGGGAATATCGCCGTAGTGGCGGAAGAGAATGGCCGGATCGCGGGGTTCGCGATTGCCGGGGCACAACTGCGCAGAGGAGCCGTTGTCGGTCGGCTCATCACCATTGACGTCGATCGCTCCATGCGCCGCCGCGGCATCGGTCACCGGCTGCTGCAGACGATCGAGGACCGGCTGCGCGCGCAGAAGGCCGTGGCGATGCTCCTCGAGGTGGCGATCGATAACCTAACCGCGCAGGAGTTCTACGCCCGCCACGGATTCGTGAAGACGGGCCGCATCCCAGGCTATTATCTCGATCGTATTGACGCGCTGGTGATGGAGAAGCCGCTGTCCTCGTAAGCCGCCCATGCCGGGCTGTCGTTCCGTAATCGCGAGACTACAATAAGGGCAATGCTCCGTCTCAGAATGAGGGCTGCCGGCTGGACCGCCGTCTTCGTGTGCATGCTGGCGCCGGCCTTCGGCCAGGCCGTCAAAGATCTGCCCCAGCCCACTGACTACGTCAGCGACTTCGCGCATGTGATGTCGGAGCCGACGAAGGTGCAGCTCGACCGGCTTTGTGGCGAGGTCGATCGGGAAGCGCACGCGCAGATCGCGGTTGTTACCGTCGATACGCTGAACGGAGAGTCGGTCGAGCAGTACGCGGTGGAGCTGGAAGACGCCTGGAAGGTCGGGCAAAAGGGATCCGATCGCGGCGTCCTTATTCTGCTGGCCGTCAAAGACCGCAAGCGATTTATTGAAACCGGCTATGGCCTGGAAGGCATTCTGCCGGATGGCAAAGTCGGCGACATCGGGCGCCAGATGATGCCGATGCTGCGCAGCAACGACTTTGACGCCGCGGTCACTCTGGCCGTCGACGAAATCTCCCAGATCATCGCGCAGGACGCCGGCGTTCAACTGCAGCCGCTCACCCACTGGGGAGCACAACAGCAGCAGCCCCATGCGACCGTGGGACAGGTGATTGGCGGAATTGTCTTCCTGATCTTCGTGGTCATCTTCCTCATCTGGGCGGGCGGAAGCGGACTGCTCGGCTTCCTGCTGGGCATGTTCTTTGGCGGCGGCGGTTTCGGTGGTGGCGGTGGTTTTGGCGGAGACGGTGGCGGGAGCGGCAGCGGCTTTGGTGGCTTCGGCGGCGGCAGCACCGGGGGTGGCGGCGCCGGCGGTAGTTGGTAACATCGATACGGATTCCCTAAGGAGAAAGACCCAATGATGCGTCGTGGGCTGTGGATCGCAATGGCCGTGGTCGGCGTGCTGGTGCTGGTGGGACTTCTGATCTTCGGCAGCTTTGTGAGCGCGCAGAAGCAGATGGTGGCCAAACAGGAAGCGGTGAGCGAGCAGTGGAGCAACGTGCAGGCCGTGTTGCAGCGGCGTGCCGATCTGATCCCTAATCTGGTGGCAACCGTGAAGGGCTACGCGCAGCATGAGGAGACAGTCTTCGCCGATGTGGACAAGGCACGCGAAGCCCTGCTGGCTGCGCACGATCCGCAGGGCAAGATGGCGGCCAATGGGCAGCTGGACGGTGCGCTGGGACGGCTGCTGGCGATTGCCGAGAATTATCCAAACCTGAAGGCGAACCAGAATTTTCTGGAGCTGCAGGACCAGCTGGAGGGTACGGAAAACCGCATCGCCGTTGAGCGGCACCGCTATAACGAGACGCTGCGCGACTACAACACCTACATTCGGCAGATCCCCAACAACATCTGGGCCCGGATGGCTGGATTCAAGCCCAACAACAACTATTTCGAAGCCAGTCCGGCTTCGCAACAGGCGCCTAAGGTGCAGTTCTAGATAACGGGCCGCCGTCAGCCGGCGATGAAAATGCGCAGATCGCGCAGGTTGTTGCCCGTGGGTCCGGTGACGATCGTATCGCCGAGAGCCGTGAACAGGGTGCATGCGTCGAAGCGCTGCAATGTGGCTTCGGGGTCGAAATTGTAACTGCGGGCACGCGCAATCGTGGTCGTATCGGCAATGGCTCCTGCAGCTGGACTGTTCCCGTCAATGCCGTCGGATCCGGCGCTGAGCACTGCCAGTGGCTGGCCCTCGCACCGCGCCAGATCGAGCGCCGCTTCCAGCGCAAATTGCTGATTCCGTCCGCCGCAGCCGGGATTTCTGCCCAGGCTGACGGTGACTTCGCCGCTGGAAAGCAGGCAAACGCGTTCGTGCTGGCTGCGCAGCTCATGGAAGCGAGGCAGCAGATAGTGCGCGGCCTTGGCATAATCCCAGTCGTCGCACGCGTTGTCGATGAAGACCTTGTAGCCCAGCGACTGGGCGTAATCGCGCGCCGCATTCACGAAATCGTGGTTGGAAAGCAGCGTGTCGAACTGAGCGTGCTCGAAGGCCTCGGCGGCAAGCTGCCGCTCTTTGTTCTGCACCTCGGCAGATGCCTCGCTGCTCAGCACCTTCTCAAAGTACCTGCGCACGCTGGTAGGAAACTTTTCCTGCAGATGAAAGCGCTCCAGAATCTCAGCGCACTGCGCCGGCGTAGAGGAGTTCGGCAAGGTTGGGGAGGACGCCACAGCGGCGAGGTCCTTGAGCGGCACATCGGCCAGCAGCAGAGAGAGCTTCTCGGAACGCGGCGCCGCCAGGGCCAGACGGCCGCCTTTGACTGCGGAGAAGTATCTGCGGACGGTGTTGATTTCGGTAATAGTGGCGCCGCTGGCCACCAGCGTTTCATGGAAGGCGATTGTGTCGTCGAGATCGATCTTCGGGTCGCGGGGCAGCTCCAGCATCGCCGAACCACCGCCGCTGATGAGGAAGAAGATAAATGTGTCTGCCTTCGCATGCTTCAGCAGGTCCAGGGTTGCGCGAGCGGCGGCGAAGGAGTCCTCGTTGGGTACCGGATGACCGCCAGCGAAATAGCGAATGTTGCGGCGACGCTCCTTCGGAATCTGTGGAGCGGAACAAACGCCGTGCACGCGGGCTTTCTCCGGAAGCCGCGCCAACAACGCGTCGAGCATCGATAACGCTGCTTTTCCGAGAGAGACGACAAATACATCCTTATAGCGGTCGAAAGGCACCGTAATCGCCGGGAGACGCGGCGAAGGACGCCGGATCAGTGTTCCGCCTTCAAACTGCAGGTGGCGATCGAAAGCCCGGGCGATGTCGCACGCGCGGAGCGCCTGATCGAAGATGTCGCGGGAAACGATGTGCAGCTTATCGAGGGTGATCATTGGCTTGCGAGCGCGGGGAATTGTCGTTGCGCCCATGCGCGGAGGACAGATCGCATCTCTTCCAATTTACTCCCCGCGTGTTGCTGCGGAGCCGCCGGATTTCCGCTTGCTGTAATTGTGAAAAAGTGATCGGCGTCGGCAATCCACACGAGTTCCTTGGGCTCAGCTGCGAGACTCACTGCCGCCTCCACCTGCGCCACGGGCCCGTAGCGATCCCGAGTTCCGCTGACGAAGAGTTTGGGCTGTCGGCAGTCGCGCAAAAAGTCGTATTGATAATCACGTCCTTCCGCGTGAACCGGCAGACCGAGCGCGATCAGTCCGGCCACGCGCGGATCGCCACAACAGGCCCGCAGGCCGACGTAAGCGCCAAATGAAAAGCCTGCGAACAGCACCGGACGCCCGAATTCGCGCTCCAGCCAGTCCAGAGCGGCGAGGACGTCGTCCTGTTCGCCCTCGCCGTAGTCGTGAACGCCTTCGCTGAGGCCTGTCCCGCGAAAATTGAAGCGCAGCACCGGCAATCCGAAGCTCTGCAGGCTTTTCATCGCGTGGTACACGACCTTGTTGTGCAGCGTCCCGCCCCCCAGA
Organism: Acidobacteriaceae bacterium; assembly: GCA_049585375.1. Lineage (GTDB taxonomy): Bacteria > Acidobacteriota > Terriglobia > Terriglobales > Acidobacteriaceae > Palsa-343. Next base: position 4,088 of record JBAUZR010000273.1, on the reverse strand, counting down.
GGATGCGGATGACACACCAGCGCGGCGAACGGTGCCGCCGGCGAACCGGGATTCAGAAGCGCTTCCAGCCGCCCCGCCGGTCCGCGGAGATCGTCCACGGTGCGCAATACGGCGGAGCCCACATGCGATTGCGTCATCGTTCTTCATTGTACGAAGAGGGCTCGGGGTATTCTGGCTGAGCATGCCTGTCGATCCCATTCAGCTCACGCGCCGCCTTGTCGACATCGAGTCCATCACCTACAACGAAGGCGCAGTGGGCGCATTCCTGGCGGAGTTCCTGGCCGCCCAGGGGTATGCGGTGGAAAAAATGCCCGTGGAGCAGCACCCGGAGAGCCGCTCCACCGGCGAGCGCTTCAACGTATACGCCGGGACTCAGGGGCAAACGCCCGAGGTCGTCTTCTCCACGCATATGGATACGGTCCCGCCCTTCATTCCGTCGAGCGAAGATGACAAATTCATCTACGGACGCGGTTCCTGCGACGCCAAGGGCATCATCGCCGCGCAGATCGCCGCCGCGGAACGCCTCCGCGCTGAGGGACTGCGCGTGGGGCTGCTGTTCGTCGCCGGCGAGGAGCGTGACTCCGCGGGAGCGAAGGCCGCGAATCTTCAGGCGCGAGGCAGCCGCTTCCTCATCAACGGCGAGCCGACCGATAATCGCATCGCCCTGGCCTCGAAAGGCTCCCTCCGTGCCGTTGTCAGCGCCACCGGCAAAATGGCTCACTCCGCTTATCCGGAGCTCGGCGACAGCGCGACGCACAAGCTCGTTGAAGTGCTGCATCGCATCCTCGCCATTCCGCTGCCGTCACTCGAAGATGTTGGCCCCAGCACGCTCAACATAGGGGTGATCAGCGGCGGCTACGCGCCCAACGTGATTGCCGACCACGCCGAAGCCCAGGTAATGGTCCGGCTCGTAGGCCCGTCCGATGAAACCCGCCGCGCCATCGAGAAGGCCGCCGAGGGCCTGGCCACCGTTGACTTCACCCTCGAGATTCCCTTTCGCCGGCTACGCTCGCTGGCTGGCTTGCCGACCATGGTGGCGGCCTTTACCACCGACGTACCCTGGCTCAGCAACTGGGGGGAACCAATCCTTCTCGGGCCCGGATCGATCCACGTGGCGCACACGCCCCACGAGAAGCTGGCCAGGAAGGAACTTCTGGAGGCAATCGATCTCTACGCCGAGGTCGCCCGGCGACTGGTAAACGAGCCGCGGTGAGGGAGCACCGATTCGACAGAATCACCCCAATGCTCCAGGCTGGAAGTATGGCTGAGCCCACCAGCACCGCGGTGCAACCTCGCAACACCCTCGATCAGGCGTCTTCTTCCTATCTTCGATCCGCTATGCATCAGCCGGTCTACTGGCAGGAGTGGAGCGAGGCTGCCTTTGCGCTGGCCGCGCAGCTCGGCAAGCCCATCCTGCTGGACGTGGGTGCGGTCTGGTGCCACTGGTGCCACGTAATGGATCGCGAATCCTATGAGGATCCAGCGCTCGCGCCAACCATCAACGATCATTTTGTCGCCATCAAGGTCGATCGCGACGAGCGGCCCGACGTGGATGCCCGCTATCAGGCAGCCGCGCAGGCCATTGCCGGTCAGGGCGGATGGCCCCTGACGGCGATTCTCACGCCCGATGGACGTCCCTTCTTCGCCGGCACCTATTTCCCGCGCGAAGACCGCTACGGCCGCCCCGGATTCGAGCGCGTCCTGCTCACCCTGGCGCATGCGTGGCAAACTCGTCGCGACGAGGTCCTGGAATCGGCGGCCAGCGTGATCGCCGCCATTGAGCACGGCGAGACCTTCTCCGCGCGCGGCGAGACTCTCTCCCTGGCCATCGTGGACAATCTCGTCGCCAGCGCTGTCGGCCAGTTCGATCCGCGCCATGGTGGGTTCGGCTCGCAGCCGAAATTCCCGCATCCGGGGGTGCTGGACCTTCTCATCGACGTCGCTGCCCGCACCGGCAACGAAGCCGCCAAAGAGGCCGCCACCGTGACCCTTCGCAAAATGGCTCGAGGTGGCGTCTACGACCAGCTGGCCGGAGGCTTCCATCGTTACTCCGTCGACGAGCGCTGGGTCGTTCCGCATTTTGAAAAAATGCTCTACGACAATGCCGGGCTGCTGGCCAATTATGTGCACGCCTTTCAAACCTTCGTCGAACCGGAGTTTGCAGCGACGGCACGCGACATTCTGCGCTGGATGAATGAATGGCTGAGCGATCAGGAGCGTGGCGGGTTCTATGCCTCTCAGGACGCCGACATCTCTCTGGACGATGACGGAGACTACTTCACGTGGACACGCGAAGAAGCTGCGGCCGTCCTTACGGCTGAAGAGATGGTCGTGGCGGGACTGTTCTACGACATCGGCGATTTGGGCGACATGCACCACAACCCGAAGAAGAACGTGCTGCACCGCAACTTCACGGTTGAGGAAGTCGCACAGAAGCTGGGGCGAGATACCGCATCTGTGGAGCGCGATATCGCCTCTGCGAAGCAAAAGCTCTATGCCGCGCGCCTCCAGCGCTCAACACCTTTCGTGGACAGGACCCTCTACACGGGCTGGAACGCGATGGCCATCTCCGCTTATCTCGATGCAGCGCGCGTGCTCGACCTTGAGGCGCCACGCACGTTCGCGCTGCGTACTCTCGACCGGATCCTGCGCGAAGGCTGGAGTTCCACGGCCGGACTGGCGCACGTCATCGCTTATCCCGACCAGCCGGGGACGGCGAAGTGGATCGCCGGCGTTCTGGATGATTACGCTCTGCTGATCCACGCCTGCGTCGACGCCTGGGAGTCAACCGGCGATCTTCGCTATTACGAGTCGGCCATGCAGATTGCCGAGGTGCTGGTGGAGCGCTTTCACGACGCCGAGGGTGGTGGATTCTTCGATACCGAGAAGGACTGCGGCGACAAGCTGGGCGCTTTGGCGGCCCGCCGCAAGCCCATGCAGGATTCCCCGACGCCAGCCGGGAATTCCACGGCGGCCGGCGCTTTGCTGCGATTGCACGCCCTCAGCGGGCGCGACGATTTCCGTTCGATCGCCCAGGACACCCTCACCGCGTTTGCCGGCGTCATCGAGCATTACGGCCTTTATGCCGGCAGTTATGGCCTGGCGCTGGAGCGGCTGCTGCTTCCGCCCATCCAGGTGGTGATCGTCGGAGGGGGGCCTCCAGCCCAGCCACTCGCCGCTATCGCCAATGCGCGCTACGCCGTTAACAAGGCGGTCATACTATTTCGTCAGGAGCAGATCCAGGCCGCTCATCTCCCGCCGCTGCTGGCCGAGACCCTCCCCCATTTGCCCCGGCTCGACCGGCCGTTTGCTTTGGTGTGTCGCGGAACCTCGTGCCTGCCTCCGGCCACCACCGCGGATGCACTCATCGAGCAGATGAACGCAACTGTTTGAGGCGAACGGCGTTTCCAAAGACATTGGGTGGAAGTATCGATGCGCGGCAGATGATAGATTAAGGTATCTAACCTCCAACCGCTGGCCTTCTGCTGCGACACGCTCCGGAAAGGGATATGTTTGGCTGCACATCGTTCCTTCCTGTTGATTCGGGCAGCTTGCACGCTGCTGACCATTGCTGTTTTTCATGCCGCAGCGGCCTTCGCTGACGATTTGCCGAACGCACCCCAGCCGCAAACCCAGTCTTCGCCACAAACCAGTCAGCCCGCCGCGAGTCAGAGCACACCCAGTGCCTCCGGCGGACAGAGCGGCCAGACCCACACCGAAACCGACGAAGAGCGCCGGCAGCGCGCGCAACGCGAACTGCAGCAGCAGGAGAAGCAGCGCATGCTCGGCGTTGTCCCCATGTTCAACGTTACGTCGAACGCCAACGCTGCCCCTCTAACGCCGAAGGAGAAGTTTCAGCTCTTCATCAAGAGCTCCACGGACTGGTATCAGTTCGTCATCACCGCCATCGACGGCGGCATCAGCATGGCGGGCGACGAGTATCCCTCGTACGGCCAGGGGGTCGAAGGCTTCGCAAAGTATTGGGGCGCTGCGTATGCCGATACTTTCGACGGAAATTTCTGGGGCAATGCCGTGCTGCCATCCTGGTGGCACGAGGATCCGCGCTATTACCGCAAAGGGCATGGGCC
>JBAUZR010000272.1:0-8305 GCA_049585375.1 Acidobacteriaceae bacterium | reverse complement strand
GTAAACTCCCCCGTCATTGGATCCATCTGCTGCCGGAACGCCCCTGCCTCTTCGATCGCGCTCATCCACTGCTGCATCATCCACGCCAGCTCCGCCGGCTTCCCGTAAAACTCCATCCATCGCGGAGCCCGCAGCGCCGTCAGCGCCTGCGCCGCCCCGCCCCAGGAATTCGCCACAATCGGACGCACAAATGTCGCATCGTCCAGCGCCTCTGACGGAAATGGATACGGCGCCCAGAACGCCCCCGTGTTGTGCGCCTGCTTCCGCCACACGGTTTCGAACAGCTCCTGCCCCACCACATGCTCCCCCAGCACCCGCAGCGTCGCCACGCTCCGCACCCGCACAAACCGCCCCTGCGCGTCCACATCGTAGAACGCCCCGGTCTCCGGATCGTAAAGCCGCTCCTCGATCAGCTGCCGTATCGCCTGCGCCGCCTCGCTCCACCGATCCGCCTCGCTCGTCTTCCCCAGCGCCTTCGCCATCGCCGCCAGCGCCACCCGCCCGCCATACACCGTCGCCGACAGATCGGGGCACAGCCGCGGCAGCCCCCGCGCCTCAGGACGCTTCCCCGCATCCCCCTCCGGACACGCATTCGGCATCCCCGCCCATCGCGGACTGTTATCCATCCCCGTGTCGTACGTGCAGAACCCCTCGCACAGCCCCGTCCCCCGCGTGTCCCGATACTTCCGCAGCCACGCATCCCAGCGCCCGCACGCCGTGTAAGCCATATGCAGCAATTCCTCATCGCCCGTCCGCTGCGTCAGCTCCCATGCCGTCGCCGCTACCGGCACCACCATCTGGATCTGCCCAAATCCCGGCCCTCCGCCCCGCACCCGAGCAGCCACCTGACTCCGCGCCGGCCGTGCCGCGTGCGACTTTCCGGCGTTTCCATGCGGATGTCCCGCTTCCCGCACCGCCGTTCCCGCCCGCACAAAGCATGGCAGCTGCCCATCCTCCTTCTGCAACGCGAAAAAGATACGGTGATTGTTACGAGCAGCCGCCTGCGCCCCCGCTATGCCCGTTTCGCTGTAAACCAGCCCCTCCTGCGGCGCGCACTCCAGCCACACCCCGTGGTACACGCTCCCCTCCACCAGCACCGGCTCGCGATACCCCGCCACCCGCACCACATTCGCGGCCAGCGTCCGCAGCGCCGCCTCGTATACCCGCGTCAGAGCGGCATCGTCGCAGTGAAAACTCCGCCCGCCCGTGCCGACTGACTCGGCCGCTCCCAGCGCTCGCCCTTCAGCCAGCGCCCCCGACACCAGCCATGCACCCCCCTGAACGAATTCCCGCCGATTCATGCCGCCTCTTCCGCTTTCATCTGATTTCCCCTCTGGCGCTGGTATCCTGCATCGCAGAGTTTTTCCCTGCAGCCATGGTCGATCTGATCGCGCTCTATCTCGCCGGACTCAGCTTCTTCTTCTCCGGCATGAGCGGCGTCTCCGACAATCTCCGTCAGATGAGCGGCCAGCGCTTCCGCATGGCTCTCGGCCGCCTCACCCATCGCCCCATCATGGCGGCCCTGATCGGAGCGGCCCTCGGCGCCATCACCCAAAGCGCCTCCGTTGTCGCGTTCATCCTCTCCGGCATGGTCTCCAGCGGCCTCCTCCCCATCTCCCGCGCCCTGATTGTTCTCGCCTGCGCCAACATCGGAACCGCCCTGCTCGTCTTCATCGCCGCCTCTGATCTCCATCTCTCCATTCTCTTTCTCATCGGCATCACCGGCATCATCCTCGCCTTCAGGCTTGCAAAGAAATGGAAGCCCGCGGTTGCCGGCGGCCTGTCCATCGGCATGCTCTTCCTCGGCCTCGAGATGATGAAGCAGGCCTTCGAGCCCCTTGCCTCCTCCGCCCAGTTCGCCCACGTCAGCCGCTTCTTCGCTCACTGGCCCTTTGCCGCGCTCTTCCTCGGAGCCCTGCTGCGCACCTTCATCCACTCGTCGTCCGCGGTCGCCGCCATCGTCGTCACCATCAACCGCGGCGGCCAGCTCGGCGAATTCCCTGCCATGATGGTCATCGCGGGACTCGGCCTCGGCTCCGCCCTCGCCACCGTCATCCTTTCCAGCAATCTGCGCGGCATCCCTCGCCAGATCGCCATGTACCAGGCCCTCAGCAACCTCATCGCGGGCCTTCTCCTCGCTGCCCTGCTCACCGCCGAGCGCCTCTTCAACGCTCCTCTCTTTCTTGCCGCTGCCCACGCCTCGGGAGCCACCATCTCCCAGCGCATGGCCTTCACCTATCTCGCCCTCAACGTCACCATCGCCGCCGTCGCCATCTCTGGCCTCCGCTGGGCCCCCGCCTGGCTCGCCAAACGCTGGCCCCCCACCGCCGAGCAGGATCTCTCCCGCCCCATCTATCTCCAGCACGACTCCCTCAAATCGCCTGAAACCGCCCTCGACCTCGTTGCCCTCGAACAGATGCGCATCATCCGCGTCGTCAGCCGCTATCTCGACGCCGCCCGTCGCGGCGACGACTCCGATCTGCTCGCCCTTCACGCCGCTGCCGCCATCCTCGGCCGCCACGTCGCCGAGTTCCTCGACGCACTCCTGCAGCTCCCCCTCGCCTCCGACCTCGCCACCCGCACCATCGGCTTCCAGCGCAAGGAGAGCACCCTCCGCGCTCTCGAAGAGAACATCTACCTCTTCGCCCTCACGCTGTGCGGCGTTTCCACCGAAGAGCTCGCCATTCTCCTCATCGATTCGCTCGACACCCTCGTCTTCACCGCCCTCGCCGCCCTCGAATCCAGCGGCGAGATCGAAACCGACATCCTCATCGGCATGACCGACGACCGCAGCGGCATGATGGAAGAGCTCCGCCGCCGCCATAATCTTCATCAGGGAGCCGCCAGCGCCGGCAATCTCTCCGCCCTCCACTACGCCACCACCCTCTTCGAGCGCAACGTCTGGCTCCTCCGCCAGCTCGCCCTCTGGCTGCGCGAAGACGCCCAACTCCTCCCCGCGTAGAGCAATTGTCATCCTGAGCGTAGCGCCGGATACGATCTCTCCAGCGGTGCACAATGCTCCCGGCGCGGAGCGAATGGACCCCCGTAGCAAAACGGGCTGCTTGCGCCATCACAACTCTCACCGCGGAGGGAATCGGTGGCGCAGCCGCCGAAAAAGATCCGCAGCGGTGCCCGGTGGTTTTCCTCCCATCGGTCGCGCAGCCGCCGAAAAAGATCCGCAACGGTGCCCGGTGGTTTTCCTCCCATCGGTCGCGCAGCCGCCGAAAAAATCTCAAGCGTCACTCAGAAGCCTCGGTGCCGCAGCCGCCGGACAGGACAAAGCGTTGCCCGAATCTTGCGGCTTTTGTATCAGGGCATGACTTCAGTCATGCCGAAACTCGCCCGGGCAGAGAGATTGGGCTTTAGCCCCTGCGGCGAAGAGCGCCGGTCTCCCGGACCCGTAATCTGTCCGGCACCGCATACGATACCCTGCTAGAGGCGCCCTGCCCTCCGGACCGCTCAGCACCGCCCACGCGTATGCTCCATCTCGTTCTTTATTTGGGCCTCTTCGGCCTCCTCACCTCGACCATCGCCGCCCTCCTGGCCCTCGTCGGCCTTGCCCGCTTTCAGCACGGCGCCGAAGGCGCGACTGCCTGGATGGCCAGTTCCGCCCACCGTCCAAGCCCCGAACTTGCGCCAGGAGTCTCGCTCCTCAAGCCCCTCGACGGCGATGAGCCCAATCTCGAAGCTCACCTCGAATCCTTCTTTCGCCAGGATTACCCGCACTTTGAAATCCTCTTCTGCGCCCGCCGCGCCGACGACCCCGGCCTGGCCGCCGCCCGCCGCGTCGCCGCCCGTTACCCTCATATCCACGCGCAGTTCCTCTCCACCGGCGACGACACCTGGATCAATGCCAAAGTCTCCTCGCTCGAACGCATGCACGCCGCTGCCGCACACGACATCTTCATCATCAGCGACAGCGATGTCCGCGTGACCCCTGACTACATCCGCGATGTCGCCGCACCCTTCGCCGACGAAGCCGTGGGCGCCGTCACCTGCCTCTATCGTGGTGTTGCCGATCAGGGCCTCTGGGCCCAGCTCGAAGCCTCCGGCATGTCCGTCGAAATGACCACCGGCGTCCTCACCGCCAACCTCCTCGAAGGCATGAAGTTCGCTCTCGGCCCAACCATGGCCGTACGCCGCCGCGCCGTCGAAGCCATGGGCGGATTCGGAGTCCTCGGTCCCTACTGCTCCGACGACTTCCTCCTCGGCGCCAATGTCGCCGCCCAGGGAGCCACCGTCGTCCTCTCCCATCACGTCATCGATCACATCATCCTTAACCTCAGCTTCGCCGCCTCCCTCCGTCACCAGACCCGCTGGATGAAGTCCACCCGCTTCTCCCGTCCCCTCGGCCACCTCGGCACCGCCCTTACCTTCAGCGTTCCCTTTGGACTCCTCGCTGCCGCCGCTGCTCTCGCCCTCCATCAACCCGTTCTGGCCCTCGCAGCTCTCGCCTACAGCGTCCTGAATCGCATGATCCTCGCCGCCCTCATTGGATCCCTCGCCGTCCACGAGCGCCATCTCCTCCGCACTACCCTCCTCTATCCCCTCCGCGACCTCCTCGGCTTCGTCTGCTGGGCCGCCAGCTACGGCAGCAGCACCATCCTCTGGCGCAACCGCCGCTACCGCCTCACCCGCGGAGGCCTCATGCACCCCATCGACGGCGACACCCCGCACAAGACCGAACACGCCCTCACCTGATTAGCCCGGCCCGGGCCGCCACCGCTTACCTCCGTACTGTTCCCCCCGCCGATTTCCCTTGCCCCACCCACAACCGGCGGCTAACCTCAAAACAGGAAAGCTCCATCCGCCTCACGCGTATGGAGCTTTTTCTTTGCGGCCCAGGCCGCAGCCCGTCCTGCTCGGGCGTCGCTTTTTTGAAAACTTGTGGCCGCGTGGCGCTCCGGCCTCGTTGACCTGCTCAGTTGACGCAGGCCAGGGTAATACCCAAAAGGTATTACCCTGCAAGCCCAGTAGATTCAACCATAAGTGATACCACCCTACTCGTAAGCCAGCGCGTCGATCGGGTCCTTGCTCGCCGCCTTCCATGCCGGATAAAGCGCGCCAGCCACTGAGCCCACCAGCGCAATCACAGCTCCGTAACCGAGCCATGCATCGGTCATCAGAAACGGCAGCGTTGGGAACTTGAACGACATAAACCACCGAATGCCCCAGGTGGACACGATTCCCAAAATGATCCCAGCGACCGCCACCAGTCCCGCTTCGCGCAGCACCAGGTTTACGATGGTGGGCTTCGACGCTCCCAGCGATTTCAGGATGCCGATCTCCCGCGTCCGCTCCATCACTGCTGTGTACATCGACTGGAAAATCACCAGGAAGCCCACGATGACTGCAATCCCAATCACCACCCGCAGCGCAATGTTGAAGCCGGGAAAATGCTCCGGCGTCATCATTGCCATGTAATCCTCCATCGACTGGGTCTCGTAATTCTGCAGCCCGGGCGTGTTGTGGATCTCCTCATCGATCGCCTTCTGATTGTTCGGCGAATCCCAGCGGAGATAAAACAGTGAGGCGTTGTTCGGTGTTCCCAGCAGTGTGCCCAGTGTTCCAATCGGAACGAAAATCCGTCCGCCTTTCCCGTGCTCCACAATCCCCGAGACGTGGAAGGTATGGTGCAGGAGATCCAGCGTCTGGCCCACCGCCACATGATTGCTCTTCGCGTAAAGGTCGTCCACGATCACGTCGTCAGGTCCGCGAAACGGCCCGCCCTCTATAAACTGGAACGGCCGCAGCGCGTTATAGCTGTCGAAGTCGATGCCCCAGATCGTCTGCAGCGCATTGCCCATGCTGAAATTGGCGATCACCGGCGCAGCTACGGCCACGTGCGGCAGCTTCGCCAGCACTCCGGCAATTTTCGCCGGCACCGGCGCGCCGCCCACTGCGCTCAGAAAGCTTGCATTCGGCGGACGCACGATGATGTCCGCGCCCACGCCGCCGGTCTGACTGGCCGCCCCCTGCACCTGACCCACCATGATGGCTACGATGGAGAGGATCATGACGACTTCGATAGCCACCGCCAGAACGCTGATGACCGAGCGGACTGGGCGATACAGGATATTGCCGATGACGAGCTTATTCATGAAATGGATTGGATGAGCCGAGGCTGATTCGTGACGAGATTTCCAGATTAGCAAACCACCGGCCAAAATGGAGAGTGACGCACGTAGGGGAGTAATCATTTCGATATGGCCCGGCATGATGATCGATTACCCCAATCGGGGGATTTCCAAAGGTGGTTACCTCCGTACTATGATCTCCGCGAGAAGAATAAAGCACTTGCCCAAATAATTCTTTGACCGGCCAGAACATTCAGTCGTATTGTTTTGAGTGTTAAAGGTTCTGGTTCCTTGGGAAAGGACGAAGATCGTGGGGCAGTTCGGCAGCGAGTTACGGAAGGAACGCGAAGCCCGGGGATTCGCGCTGGAAACCATCAGCGAGAAGACTAAGGTAATCACGCGTTACCTCACCGCTCTCGAAAACGAGAACTTTGAAGTCCTGCCAGGCGGAATCCTGAGTAAGGGCATCGTCCGCGGCTATGTCCGCACCATCGGCCTCGACGAGACGACCTGGGTCGAGCGCTTCCTCGTCGCCAGCCGCGAACATGGCACCCCGATCGAGGACAACTGGACGAATTTCGCAGAGAACGTCGGCCGCACCCGCCGCGCCTCGGCCAGAATCTCCCGGCGCTTCCGCCGAACTGGTCTGACGCTTCTGCTCATCCTGTTGACCGGCTTGGGGTTCTTCGTCTTCCGGTACCTGAACGGCCATCTGCTGGCCGATGAGACCCAGCGGCACCCAGCGACCTCCGCTTCCTACATCGCACCCCCTCCAAATCCGCCCGCTCGCTGAAGCGGTACTTCTGTGACCTGTCGCCGGACAGGCTTCCCTCCTTAATCTGCCAGATATGACCCACCGCAGCCTCGCACTGGCTTGGGCGCTCCTCCTCTTCGCTCCGCTCCCCGTTCGCGCCGCTGCCAAATCCCACGCTGTCGCGCTGGGCGCTGCGCGTCACGAGCATTATTCGGCTGAAGGCGATCCGGCCGGAGCAAAGACCGGTGAAACGGAGCTGAAGGTCAGGCCCCTCGTCGTGGATGGCAAGGTAAAGGAATGGACTACCGGCGATGCGCATGACGTGACCGAGCGAAGCTTCGCGGTGCGCCGGGCTCTCCGGCTGAACGATGCCCTGCCAGGCGACAAGGTCCCGCGCTGGGTGTGGCAGCGCGGACCGTGGCTCCTGATCGACCGGACCAGCGGCAAAGTTGCCGCACTCCATCTGCCGGACTTCGATCCGGTGGTTTCTGATGTCGTCTGGTTCCGGGACGATGCGGCCTACTGCGGCTTGAGTGCAAGCGGTAAGCAGCTGCTGGCGGTAGTGACCCAGGTGGAGGCGCGAAGACCTCTGCTGGCGAAGAAGCTCGGCGCCTGGGATCCGGCCGATCATCCCTCACCTGTCTGTGCCCCGGCAGTGTGGCAGCGCGATCCACTGAAGGTGACCTTCCAGCCCGGCGGAGCGCCGGCGGTCAGTTTCGACCTGGTTGGCGCTTCGGCGGTCCTGGTAGAAGACGGCGACGACAGCGACTGAGCGAGCCGCAGACTCCGGCCCGGCACAATCTGGATTGCTGCGCGCCGGCTTCCAGTGGCATAGCATGGCTGCATGGAACCAATCGACGAGTTGCTGCGCCAGGCGGAGACGGCCCACGGACATCTGTGCGCCGGTCAGGTCCTGGGCGTGCGGATGGCTATGCTGGGATGCCGCCGCCTGGGTCTCACCGAGCCACGGGGTCGGGACCGCAAACGACTGTTGACCTTCATTGAGATCGACCGCTGCGCCACTGACGCTATCGGCGTGGTCACCGGATGCCGGCTGGGCAAGCGCGCCCTGAAGTTCCGCGACTGGGGCAAGATGGCGGCGACCTTTGTCGATCTGGAGACAGGCCGTGCCGTGCGGATCGTGGCGCTGGATTCCTCGAAGCGGCGGGCGCGGGAGCTGTATCCGGACATCGCGAACAAGAACCAGCAGCAGATGAAGGCGTACCTCGAGCTGGACGATGCGGAGCTCTTCGGCGAACAGTGGGTGGCCGTGGAGGTAGGTCCCAACGAAATGCCCGGATACAAAGGTGCACGGGTGACCTGCGACGGCTGCGGGGAAGGCATCAATTACGATCGCTTCGTGGAGCGGGACGGGCAACAGCTTTGCCTGGCGTGCGCCCACCCGGAGCAGCGCTACTATCGCACCGTCGAAGAGCCCCTCCCTGCAACAGCCCACCCCGATACGCATCGTGAG
>JBAUZR010000271.1:0-1812 GCA_049585375.1 Acidobacteriaceae bacterium | reverse complement strand
CTCGCGACCCATGTCCTTTCGTCTTCCTTATCCAGCCGGACATCGTACCTGCCGTCCTGGGGAAAGAGGCGTCGGAACTCCCCCATAAACTCTGTAGCGTGTATTACGGACCTACCGATACGCTTCCGCGCGTCTTCGAACCGGCTCATGCCTCACAATAATACGCCTTCTACGTGCGTCAAAGGGATAATTACCTCTGAACTTATAGAGTGAAATCAGAAAAAGGACCGCCCAACCGCGGTCCTTTTCCTTTTGCCAGGAGTGTCCATGCCCGCCACTTGCGCCTTCTTCCTCGACAACAACCAGCCCTGCCGCGCCCCCGCCCTTCACAACGACCGTTACTGCCGTCATCACACACCCGACGCCCTCCGCCACCGCCGCCTGCAACGCTCGGGCGAACTCGAAGAAGCCTGCCTCGATGGCAATTCCCCCGATGGCCAGTTCCCCTCCCGGAACGAAAGCTCTTACCCGCCCAACATCCTCCGCGCCTACTGGCGCACGCACCACCGCATCATCCTCACTGCCGACGCCACCGATTGCGATGAGATCTTCGAAATGGTTCTTGGGGCTCTCGGCAACCACGACATCTCGCCACGCTCTGCCGGTCGCCTCCTCCAGGCCATCCTCGACCGCCGCAGGCTCCTCGCCGACCAGGCCCAGGAAGCAGCCTTCCGTGCCCTCGAGGAAAAGGTCCGCCAGCATAAGGCCCTCGCCCGTCATCCACCCTCCCCCGGCGAAGTTGCTGCGCCCGGACCCTCCGCCCAGAGATCCAGCGCCGACCAGGCCCTTTTGGAGGCTCTCAGAACTGCCGTCTTTCCAACAGCCGCCCCGCAACACCCCGCTCCACACCCCTTTGGAGCCTCTGAAAACTACCCTGTTTTCCGGTAGATTCTGTTTGAAGCCTCCAAACCAAATCGCTACCTAATAGAAAGGATGGTACTTCCCCAAAAACCTAACCACCCCCCCGGGAGGCATCGCTAATCCCTGATCCCTGATCCCTGCAATTAAGATGGAGGTTTGACTTCCCTCATGACTGACACCGCTCCTCGCGTCCGCTTCGCCCCTTCGCCCACTGGCTACCTCCACGTCGGCGGCGCTCGAACCGCCCTCTTCAACTGGCTCTTTGCAAGGCATTTCGGTGGAACCTTCATCCTTCGTATCGAGGACACCGACTTCGAGCGCTCCTCTGAAGCCATGGTCGACGGCATCCTCGAAGGCATGCGCTGGATCGGACTCGACTGGGACGAAGGCCCCTTCTTCCAGTCCCAGCGCCTCCCGCTCTACCAGGAGACGGCCGAACAGCTGATCGCTTCCGGCCAGGCCTACTACTGCTTCTGCACAAAGGAAGAATTAGAGCAGCGCCGTGCCCAGGCCACCTCGGCTGGCCGTCCGCCCATGTACGACCGTCGCTGCCGCACCCTGGAGCTCGACGCCGTTGGCGAGCGCCGCGCCGCCGGCCAGCCAGCCGCCGTCCGCTTCGCCGTTCCCGACGGCATCACCTTCTGGGACGACGCCGTCTTCGGCCACGTCGAATTCGACAACGCCGAGCTCGAAGACTTCGTCCTCCTCCGCTCCGACGGCATTCCCACCTATCACCTGTCGGTCGTCGCCGACGACATCGACATGCGCCTCACCCACATCATCCGCGGCGCCGACCACATCTCCAATACACCTAAACAAATACTTCAATATCGCGCCCTCGGAGCCGAACTGCCCACCTTCGCCCACGTCCCTCTCATCCTCGGCCCCGACAAGACCCGACTCTCCAAGCGTCACGGAGCCACTTCGGTCATCGCCTACAAGGAAATGGGC
>JBAUZR010000270.1:0-3302 GCA_049585375.1 Acidobacteriaceae bacterium | reverse complement strand
GCTTGAAGTAGGCCACGTAATACATCCGCGCAATCGCCGGCTGATCCTCGATCTTCGCCGGCAAATCGATCTCCGACCCCGGCAGATACTTCCCGTCCATGCCGAGCATCGCGTCCTGCGCATCGCTCGACCCAACCGTCAGCATCCCGGCCACGGCCTTGTACTGGATCGCCTGCCCGTCCACCGTCACCGACCCTTCGGTGATCGAATCAGGCGGCATGGCGCCGGGACTTTTCGCGCCAGCCTCATCCGCACCGTGATCGGAGGCCTTCATGTCGCTTTTGTCCTGTTTGTTCTGCGCGAATGCCGCCGGCACAACCAGCAGCGCAGCAAGGGTGCAACAACCAAGTTGCCGAATCATTCTTTTCCATCGCCTCCTGGGGTATTGCGGAGATGCCGAGAAAGTATACCGTTCCACGCGCAATCCGCGGGCCTCGCCCTCTTACACTAAAACCATGCCGCCGATCCTCATCGCGCAGAACATCTCCAAACGCTTCGGCGCCACTCCCCTCTTCGAGAACCTCTCTTTCGCCGTCCACGATGGCGACCGGATCGGCCTCATCGGTCCCAACGGCGCCGGCAAATCCACCCTGCTCGCCATCCTCGGCGCGGAGCAGGAACCCGATTCCGGCGAAGTCTCCTTCCGCAAGCGCGCCCGCATCGGCTACATCCACCAGATCTCCGAGTTCGCACCCGCCCTCACCGTCCGCCAGATCGTCGAAGCGGCCCTCGACCGCGCCGCCGTCCCCGCCGCCGATCGGGAGCAGCGTCTCCGCGAAACCCTCGGCCGCGCCGGCTTTGCCGATATCGACACTCCCGGCCAGCCCGGCATGGACCGCGAAGCCGTCACCCTCAGCGGCGGATGGCGCAAGCGCCTCGCGGTCGCCGAAGCCCTGGTCACCGAACCGGACGTCCTCCTCCTCGACGAGCCCACCAACCACCTCGATCTCGAAGGAATCGAGTGGCTCGAAAACCTCCTCCGCGCTGCCCGCTTCGCCTTCGTCGTCGTCACCCACGACCGCTACTTCCTCGAAAACGTCGCCGGCACAGTCGTCGAGCTCAACCGCATCTACTCCGAGGGCCTCCTCCGCGTCCAGGGCACCTACTCAAAATTCCTCGAAGAGCGCGAGGCCTACGTGGAATGGCAGCAGCGTGCCCAGGAAAGCCTCCGCAACCGCGTTCGCATTGAAATGGAGTGGCTCCGCCGCGGCCCCAAAGCCCGCGCCACCAAAGCCAAAGCCCGCATCGACAACGCCAATTCCCTCATCGCCGCACTCGCCGATTCAGAATCCCGCTCCCGCACCGCCACCGCCGGCATCGCCTTCGACGCCACCGGCCGCCAGACCAAACGCCTCATCGAAGTCGAGGACGCTTCCATAGCCTTCGGCGATCGCACCATCCTCACCGGCGTCAGCGTCACCCTGGTCAACGGCCTCAAACTTGGCCTCGCCGGCTCCAATGGCTCCGGCAAAACCTCGCTCCTTCGCGCCATCACCGGCGAGCTGCCGCTCCAGTCCGGTACCATCCGCCGCGCCCCCGGCCTCCGCATCGTCTACTTCTCCCAAATGCGTGAGCTGGACACCTCCCTCACCCTGCGCCGCGCCCTCGCGCCCGATTCCGATTCCGTCGTCTACCAGGATCGAGTCCTCCACGTCGCCAGCTACGCCAACCGCTTCCTCTTCACAGGCGAGCAGCTCAACCAGCCCGTCGAGCGCCTCAGCGGCGGCGAGCGCGCCCGCGTCCTCATCGCCCGCCTCATGCTTCAGCCAGCCGACGTCCTCATCCTCGACGAGCCCACCAACGACCTCGATATCCCCACCCTCGAAATCCTCGAAGAAGCGCTCCTCGAATTCCCCGGCGCCCTCGCCCTCGTCACCCACGACCGCTGGCTCCTCGATCGCGTCACCAATGCCGTCCTCGGACTCGACGGCCTCGGCCACGCCGCCCTCTTCGCCGACTATCTGCAATGGGAGTCCTGGCGCGACGACCAGACCCGGGCATCTTCCATCGCAGACGCCGCGGAGCCTGGCCCCGCCCGGCCCAATGAGCCCACTCACGCCGGCAACGGCAGCACCCCATCCGCTCCCCGCAAAAAGCTCTCCTACATCGAGCAGCGCGAGTATGACGCCATCGACTCCCGCATCGAAGAAGCCGACGCCCGCCTCCGCGCCGCCGAAAAGCAGCTCCAGGAGCCCGAAGTTGTCACGGATCCCCGTGCTCTCACTGAAGCTCTGGCAGAACTCGAAGCCGCCAAAGCCGATCACCATGCCATCTATGAGCGCTGGGTCGAGCTGACCGAGAAAATCGGCGGCTGACTGACTAAGGCCTCTGCGCCGTGTATGGCCCCGGCATCGGCTTCACCGCCGCCCCGGGACTCGCTGCCTCCGCCGTCTCCGCTGCAGCCCCTTGTGCCGTCCGCTTCGAGTAGATCCTGAAGTTCACCGCCAGATCGATCACCGACATCACCGTCTTGCCATCCTTTACCGCCGGCGTGAACCTCGCGTTCTGAATCGCGGCCACCGCGTTCTCGTCCAGGCCAAATCCGATCGGCCGATACACCGCTACCGCCGCCGGCCTCCCGTCCTGGCCCAGGATTACCATGTAGCTGGCCACGCCCGCCACTTCCGCCTTCTGCGCGTAGTCATTCGAGGGCGGTGTCACGTGCGCCATCAGGTGCGGTCCGTCCACCCCCGGCCCCGGCCGCACGATATTCGCATCCGTCGGCTCCAGCATCTTGTGGCTGTTCTGCGCCTGGTAAAAGTACTGCCAGTAGTCCGGCATCTCCGCGATCATCTTCGCGTCCAGTTCCGGCGCAAAAATCTTGTTCAGGGCCGCCCGCAGGTCCTCCGCCGACTCTCCCGGCGAAAAGGTCGTTCCCGGCGGTGGCGTCTGCTTCTCCGCCGTCTCCGCGCCCGTCCCGCCTTCTTGCTCCTTGTCCTCCGCGGCCTTATCCTTCGAAGCCTTCTTCTCGCCCTTCGCCTTTTTCGGCTTCACCACCACCAGCCGGTCGATCTCGATCAGCAGATGCTTCTTCTTCGGCGTGACCTGGATCCGGTCGAACGACGTCGCCTGCTCGGTCCAGTTCCCCTCATCCTCAAAATGGATCCCGTACCGAACTCCCTCCAGCTCAACCTTTTTCGCCGACATCTTCACATGGTCGATGACCACATCGCACAGCGTCCACGATCCCTTCTTCGACTGCCCCACAAGCTCGCCCTTCATATTGAAGTGCAGGGTGTCGTCCAGGTACAGGCCCCGCAAAAACAACTGTCGCCCCACCAGCCTCTGCCGCAGCTCAGCTT
>JBAUZR010000269.1:0-3763 GCA_049585375.1 Acidobacteriaceae bacterium | reverse complement strand
CATGCTGGTCGATGGAATTGGTCTCAACGCGATACCGGACAGGACGTCCGTCGAGCAGCACCCGGCGTACCTGAGCCCGGAGACTGAGAGCGGGAGCAAAGTCGAGATCGCATGTGTCACCAACGCGGCGAGTGACATCGAGGCGAATGGCGTCCGTTGTTCGCGACCAGGAAAGATCGAGCTGCGAGGATCCGACGCGGACGTTTCGGATAGTGAACGCCGTCCAGCCAGCCGGGACGTGAGGCGCAAAAGTGAGGGTGTGCGTGGCGGCATCGGCATCGAGGCCGAAGAGGCCGCGCATCAGCGGCTCCACGACCATGGCAGCGGACCAGGTCTGATCGGGAGTCGCGGTCGAAAGGTTCTGGAAGTAGTTGCCGGAGAGGACCTCAGTGACGTGACCGAGAGAGCCGGTCGAAGCGAGATCGGCATTCGCGAGCAGGGAGGTATAACCGGCGTGGGCACGATGATAGCGATACTCGCCAAGCGAAGCCCATCCGGTGAAGAGCGGCCAGACGGAGCCGTCATGATACTGGCCGGGAAGATATTTGGGGTCGTGGGATGAAATGATGCGCGCGCCCCAGTCCGTTTCGAAGTCGGGGCCGGCAATGCGATCAATCATGGACTGGTTCTTATCCGCGTCGAGCAGCCCAAACCACATGGGCACGGAGGCGAGAATACTGGGCGTGTTCATCACCCGCCCGTGCATGTCGAGTCCGATTGACCAGGCGTGCATTTCGGGAATCCAGTAAAGGCGATTAAGGGCCGCCACACCGCGATTGAAAGTGGTCATGAGTTGTTGCTGCACGTCGTCTTTGTGCAGTAGCGCGGCCAGTTGGGCGAGGGATCGCGAGGCTTCGAGGCCCAGGCCACTCTGGTACAGTTCGGCGCGAATGGGAATGAGAGGGCCCGCTTCAACCCATCCATGACCGAAGCCGGCGTTCTGGGCGAGGCCCTCGGCGCTCCACGAGGAAACGAGGTACTGGTATGCCTTCCAGAGTTGATCCCAGTGGTCGCTCGCGAACTGCACATCCCCGCTCTGCTGCACGTAGTCGCTGGTGGCGATGATGAAGAGCGGCGTTGCATCCGCCGCGGCCCACGCGAAGGGGACGGCCTGAAACCAGGGGAGAAAAGTGGCGGACTGGGGGATTTCGTGAGGAATTTTGCCGTCGGCTCTTTGATAGCGTGAGAGGAAGTCGATAGCATCGCGCGATGTGGAGAAATCGCCGATTGAGTTCAGGGCAAAAGAGGTCCAGAGAGAGTCGCGGCCGAAAAACCACGCGAAGCCCGGACGTTCGTCGTCGCCGGAAACGTTATAGCCGGCGATCAGTCCGCGGCCCAGATAGGGGTTGTTGATCAGCGACTGGACCAAAGTGATCTCAGACCAATCGAAGGCGCTTTGGAGCACTGGGTTGGGGAGCGTGACCTGTACACAATCGCGCAGGTAATTCTCGTAATGTTGACGAGTCTGTTGGAGTGTGGCGTCGAAGGCGGACGACATCTGCTGGAAGCGCTGCTCCGCTTCCTTCGCATGGCCGAGAGCGGCCGCGATGACCACCACTTTGGTGTCGGTGCCTTTTGGGGTGGCGCCGAGCGAGAAGGCGCTTTCTTCCGGACCCTGAAAGCCAAACGGATAGGTGACTGCGAACTGTGAGGCCGTTGGCGAACCGACCACCGCTTCAAAACGCTGCTGAGGCTCGCTCATAACGTAGGCGTGCAGTTTCGGATCCCAGTTGCTGTCCATACCGCCGATCGCGCCTGGCCACTCGAGTTGCAGATCCGGTGCGAAGGACACGATGGCTTCGAGGGGTTCAGCCGTTTCTATTTGAAGACGGATGAGCGCCGCCGGCTGATCGACAGGGACGACGAGCGTCTCCTGAATCGAGAAGGAGTCGCCGGCGTAGACCAGGGTCGTGGACCCCGGACCCACAGTTACGCTGCGGACAAGCGAGTCGCCGGTGAGGATCTGGCCGTCGATGCGGACGCTGAGATGGAAATCGTGGAGGATCTTCAGCGGCCAGGCCCAGGCCTCGAATCGCCCTGACTCGCGCCCGAGAAGCGCGGACCGCTGTCCGGGCACCGCGATCAGCTGATCCGGATGCGCGGGCCTGGAGATCTGCAGGAGATTGTTTCGCGGGCTATCGGCTGCCTGGGCGATTGCACTTGGCGCCAGAGCAACAAGGGACAACGCCGCCGTGCAAAGGCGGACATTCCGAAAGGTGCGTGCGGGCGACGACAAAGCGGAGGTGACGATGCGAATCATGATGTAGAGCACAGTCTCCGGAGCGCAATCCATTCAACTGCAGCGTGATTTCGTCTCGGCGCGCAGGCCTGACGAATGCAGAAAACGGTGGGATTGAGCCAGGGCAGAATTGTATATTGAAACGTTTGAACCCCAGGCTATGATCGATCTGCGGTGCAGAACGCCTGGCGACCGGTCTGAAAGATGCGCACTCCTGCGAGGGCTTCGCGGCGGCGGGCGGGCGGTGCAAGTGAGGAGGCAGAGTTGTTCAAAAGAGTCATGTGGATGACGATCGGGCTGGTTGGCTTTTCAGCTTTGTATCTTTCCGCCCAGACGGTGACCGTGGACATTGCACCAGGCGACGCGAAGAACCACTTCATCCCGCAGCAGACACTGGGAGCGGGACTGGATCGCATCTCAGTGGAAGCGATCGACAAGGCGCTTACACCGAGGGTGCTGGCCGCTGTGGCTCCGTCAGGATGGGAGCCGATCACGTATCGCCAGAACACCGAGTTGGCGGTCGAGGCGTGGCACTGGAATCCCAACGGCACGTGGAGCGATCCGGCGGGACGCGGCTATTTCACCGGTTCGGCACAGCCAACGGAGATGATTCGCTACTCCTACGGCTACTCCCTGCCGCGTCGAGGCTTCACCCGTAACGACGGAACCGGCAACACTGGTTATTCGCGGCTGACCGACGGAGATACAACCAGCTTTTGGAAGAGCAATCCGTATCTCACCGAGCGCTTCACGGGCGAATCCGACAGCCTGCACCCGCAGTGGGTGATTGTGGACCTGAAGCAGAAAGATCTGATCGATGCAATTCGCATCGACTGGGCCGCGCCGTACGCGAAACATTACGAGGTCCAGTTCTGGACAGGTCTCGATCCAATCGGGAAGGCGACCGAGGGTGTATGGGAGACGTTTCCTTCGGGCGCAGTCACCGAGGGAAAAGGCGGCGAGGAGACAATCTCGCTGACGCGCATCCCGACGTGGGTGCAGTTCCTTCGTATCGTGATGACGGAATCATCGAACACGTGCGACGCCGACGGGCCGTCGGACCCGCGGAACTGCGTAGGGTATGCGATACGCGAACTCTACGTGGGAACTATGGGGACGGACGGTTCGCTGCATGATGTGGTGCGGCACACGCCCGATCAGGATCAGACGACGACGTATTGCTCATCGGTCGACCCGTGGCACAAGTCCGACGATCTGTTAAGCAAGCGCCAGGCTCAGGTGGGTTTCGATCTCTTTTACACCAGCGGTATCACGCACGGACTGCCGGCGATGATTCCGATTGCGATGCTGTACGGTCAGCCAGAAGACGCTGCAGCGGAAATCCAGTACATTGAGGCGCGCCATTATCCCATCTCCTATATCGAGATGGGCGAAGAGGCGGATGGGCAGTACACGTCACCGAAGGATTACGCGGCTCTCTATCTGCAGTTTGCCGCTGCCATCCATAAGGTGGATCCCAAATTGAAGCTTGGCGGCCCCGCCTTTCAGGGGGTGAACCAGGAT
>JBAUZR010000268.1:0-4584 GCA_049585375.1 Acidobacteriaceae bacterium | reverse complement strand
CCTGGCGGCTGCGCTGGGCGGCGAGGTGGGGGCATCGCGTCCCATCTGCGACAACGGGTGGCTGCCGCTGGAGCGGCAGATTGGGTCGTCGGGGCAGACAGTGGCGCCGAAGCTGTATATCGGGCTGGGGGTGAGCGGAGCGATCCAGCACATTGTCGGGATGAAGGGCGCGCGGACGATCGTGGCGATCAACAAGGATCCCGAGGCGCCGATTTTCGAGATTGCCGATGTCGCGGTGGTGGGAGATCTGTTCCAGGTAGTCCCGGCGCTGACGGAAGAAGTGAAAAAAGCCAAGTCCTAGCCGGACGGGCGGACGCCGCCTTCGGCGGCCAAACCCTGGGCGGACGAATGAGGCGGCCGGTGCTATACTCGGCCAACTCATTCGCTCCCCATGCAGACAAATCAGGCGGTGCGCAAAGCCGGCTCGGACGGGCTCACGCTGGTGTCTCCACGCAGCGAGGATGCGATCGGCCGGTCGGCTCTGCGGAAGGCGGGCCTGCGGTTGTTGCCGCTGATCGGCGTTGGCTACGGCATCGCCTACATGGATCGCGTGAATGTCAGCTTTGCCGCGCTTCAGATGAACCAGCAGCTGCATTTTTCCGCGGCGGTCTTTGGGCTGGGCGCGGGGCTGTTTTTCCTGCCGTACGCGGCGCTGGAGATTCCATCGAATCTGATGCTGCTGCGGTTTGGAGCGCGGCGGTGGCTGGCACGGATCATGTTCACCTGGGGTCTGCTGTCGATGGGGATGATCTTCGTGCGGACTCCGCTGGAGTTCTACGTGGGACGGCTGCTGCTGGGCGCGGCAGAGGCGGGCTTTTTCCCGGGAATCATTTTTTATCTGTCCCGGTGGTTTCCCGCGAGGGAACGAGCCAGGGCGGTCAGCCGGTTCTACATTGCGTTTCCGCTGGCCTCGACGGTGATGGGGGCGCTGGCGGGCAGTCTGATGCACCTGAATGGAAGAGGTCATCTGGCAGGGTGGCAATGGCTGCTGCTGATGGAAGGTCTGCCGGCGGTCCTGATGAGTGTGGTGTTTCTGGTCGCGCTGCCGGATGGTCCACTGCAGGCGCGCTGGCTGACCGATGCCGAGCGGAACTGGATTCTGCGCGAGCTGGGATCGGGAGGATCAGAAGACGAGCAGGGGCACGGCGCGACGGAAGCGTTCCGCGATCCGCGAGTCTGGCTGGTGGGGATGTTTCTGTTTTGTTTGTACGTCGCGACCTACGGCTACACCTTTATTGCGCCGTCGCTGATTCGGGATGTAACGGGACTGAACGCCACCGGCGTGGGCATGATCATTGCATGTCTTGGGCTTCTGGGCGCCGCGGCAATGCTGCTGAACGGCTCGCATTCCGACCGAAAGGGCGAACGTTACTGGCACATCCTTCTGCCCGTGGCGC
Organism: Acidobacteriaceae bacterium; assembly: GCA_049585375.1. GTDB lineage: Bacteria > Acidobacteriota > Terriglobia > Terriglobales > Acidobacteriaceae > Palsa-343. The sequence continues at coordinate 3,187 of JBAUZR010000268.1, read as the reverse complement.
TGATGGCGCCAGCCTTTCTTGCGGCTGGGTTTTCGAGCCGGGCGGCGGTGGTAATTGCAGCACTGGCCGTGGTGATGATCGGGTTCAACGCCTTTCAGGGGCCGCTGTGGACGATTCCCACGAGCTTTTTGCAGGGCCGATCGGCCGCCGCGGGGATTGCCACTGTAAATATGATCGCGATTCTGGGCGGATTCGCAGGCCCCTACTGGATGGGCCTCTCCGCGGGCTGGATGGGCGGGTATCAGCGAGGTTTGGTCACGCTGGCGGCGCCGATTCTGGCTGCGGCGGTGCTGATCACTCTGGTGCATCGGTATGGTCAGCGAAAGGCGGCAGCGGCGATCAATCTTCGCGACATTGCGGCCGCATCTGATACCTGAGAGCGATCCGAAGCGGTCTTACGAATGGCGGAATCTGCGGCGGAGTAAGATGCAACGGGCTGCATTCTCTGACTGGTAAGATGGTCGGTCAATTCTGACCTCTGGAACCCGATGATTGTTTTTCGAAAGCCCATAGAGAACATTGAGCGTCCGCAGATGGAAGCGGACGTGGTGATTGTCGGCGGCGGCCCGGCGGGGATGGCATGTGCGCTGCGGCTGGCCCAGCTGATCGATGCGCACAAGGCGGAGCATCCGGATTCGGCAATGACCAAAGAGAACATCTACGTGCTGGAGAAGGCGCGGGAGGTGGGGCAGCACTGTTTGTCGGGGGCGCTGCTCGATCCGGAGTCGATGCGAGAGCTGTTGCCGGGTTTTGAGAAGGAAGCGCCGCTGGATGCGGAAGTGACGAAGGAGTCGGTGTGGTATTTGACGCCCACGGGGCAGAGAAAATTCCCGATTGTGCCGCCGCCGCTGCAGGATCACGGCAATTACATCATCTCGCTGAACACATTTGTGAAGTGGATGGGGCAGAAGGTTGAGGAAGCTGGCATCACGATCTTCACCGGGTTCGCGGGGTCGCAGCTTTTGTGGGATGGCGACAGCGCAGATGCGGCGACGGCGCGCGTGACTGGCGTGCAGACGGATGACAAGGGCGTGGATAAAGAAGGGCGGCTGAAGGGGAACTTTGAACCTGGGTACGATCTGCGGGCAAAGGTGACGGTGCTGGCCGAGGGTACGCGCGGGAACTGCGCGAAGGAGCTGATCGGGCGGCTGGGCCTTGAGGATCCGGAGCATGCGCAGACCTACGGGCTGGGAATCAAGGAGCTGTGGGAGATTCCCGCGGGGCGGATCGCGAAGGGCGAGGTGCGATACACCATGGGGTATCCGCTGACCACGCGGGAGTATGGCGGGGCGTGGGTGTACGGGATCAGCGACACGCTGATTTCGGTTGGGTATGTGACGGGGCTGGACTACGAGGACCCGCGAACGGATCCGCATCATGTCTTCCAGAGTTTTAAGGAACATCCCTGGGCGCGGCGGATTCTGGACGGCGGGAAGATGATCCGCTACGGGGCGAAGAGCCTGCCCTACGGCGGATGGCTGACGATGCCGCAGATTTACGGGAATGGGTGGGTGCTGCTGGGGGATTCGGCGAGCTTCCTGAATTCGCAGCGGCTGAAGGGGATTCATCTCGCGATCAAGAGCGGGATGCTGGCGGCGGAGGCGGTCTTCGATGCGCTGCTGTCCGGGGACAGCTCGGAGAAGACGTTGCAGCAGTACAAGGCGCTGGTGGACGCGAGCTGGATTCGCGACGAGCTATGGAGGGTGCGGAATTTCCACCAGGGGTTTGAGCATGGTTTGCTGGAGGGGCTGGCGAGCGCAGCGGTGCAGCAGGTGATGTTCGGAGCGCGGCTGGGGCCGGATGCGAAGAACGTGGCGGGTTACAGGCGGATGGCGCGGGTAGACGAACTGGGGCCGCCGGATCTGAATCGGGGGCCGAGCATGGGCAACGCACGCGGGGATGGAAAGCTGACGTTCGACCGGCTGACGGATGTGTTTCATTCGGGCACACGGCACGACGAGGATCAGCCGGTGCACCTGGTGGTTGAGGATCTGAATATCTGCCGCGACCGGTGCATGCGAGAGTACGGGAATCCCTGCCAGTACTTTTGCCCTGCCGCCGTGTACGAGATCGTGGAGGCGTCTCAGGGCGCCGCGCCGGATAACGGCGGACAGGCGTCGGACGGTGTCGGACGGGATGGGGGGCACGGGGGAAAGAAGGAGTTGAAAATTAACTTCACCAACTGCGTGCACTGTAAGACGTGCGACATCATGGATCCCTACCAGATCATCAACTGGGTGCCACCGGAGGGCGGAGGAGGTCCGAATTATGACGGCATGTGATTGTCAGGGAGCGGGTTGCATTCAGGCGGCGCCATAAGGCAGTTGGGAGCAGAACGGGGAATTCCGTGTAGCTGGCGACCCGGTGGCGCATCGAATAGAGTAAGAAATCATGGCTGCGACGATCGCGTCCAATCCGAATGCCGTATCCGCGGGAGTCGCGTCCGAGCGGCTGCGGGACAAGCATGGGCGGGCGATCACCGACCTCCGCGTTTCGATTACAGACCGCTGCAACTATAAGTGCGTTTACTGCCGGACGGGCAATGAAGGAGCGGTTTATGCGGAGCTGCCGATCGAGGATTATCTGCGCATCACGCGGGTTTTTGTCTCGCTGGGGATCGAGAAGATCCGGCTGACAGGCGGAGAGCCGTTGCTGCGCCGCGGACTGCTGGATTTGCTGCGGGAACTGCGCCGACTGAAGACGCTGGACGGAGAGCCACTGGATCTGGCGATAACGACGAACGGGCATCTGCTGGAAGAGATGGCGGAGCCTCTGCGCGAAGCGGGTCTGAGCCGAATCACGGTGAGCATGGATGCGGTGGATGCGGAGAAATTTGCGCGCATCACGCGGGTGCCGGGCAGCTATGACCGAGTGGTGGCCGGGATTCGCGCAGCGAAGCAGGCCGGGCTGGCGCCGGTAAAGGTGAACTGCGTGCTGCTGCGCGGTTTCAATGAGGATCAGATTGTGCGGTTCGCGCATTTTTCACGGGAAGAAGGCGTGATCGTGCGCTTCATCGAGTTCATGCCGCTGGAAGAGGACCGTTTGTGGACGCCGGAGTCGGTGGTTTCGATGAAGGAGATTGTGGCGGCACTGGAGAGCTTCCGGCCGGTGCGTCGTCTGACGCCCAATGCGGCCAGCGAGACGGCGGTGCGGTACACCTTCGATGACGGCCTGGGCGAGATGGGGA
>JBAUZR010000267.1:0-3352 GCA_049585375.1 Acidobacteriaceae bacterium | reverse complement strand
CCGGCCTGAATGCGATGAAGGCCTATCGCTCCACCGGGCCAACCGAGATCGTCGTGCCCCCGCGGCACGAGTCACCGCCCGACGTGCAATCCAGCCCCGCGCCCGCGTCGCCCGAGACCATCAAGCCGCCTGAGCCGCCCCTCACCATCCGCACCTCCGAAAAAGACTGGCTCGCCCGCCTCACCGAGGCCTACCGCCGCCACGCCCAGGTCGACCTCATCGACGACGCCGGCGCCGGCATCGATCCCGCCCGCCAGTCGCTCCTCCAGATGGGCCTCTCCGGCCGCCTCACCCGCCGCGAGTGGACCGCCGTCTCCGTCTCCGGCGGCATGACCGTCTTCGGCGCAGGACTCATCGTCGCCGCCATCCTCGACCCCGACCCCACCTCCAAACTCGGCCTCCTCGTCGGCAGCGGAGCCCTCCTCGCCCTCACCGGCGGATTCCAGACCATCCACCTCCTCACCCGCCTCCGCCCGCCCTCCATCACCATCTCTCCCCGCGGCATCCACATCGACTGGCACGGCGAAAACACTCGGTAGCCATAGCGGTACCGCCACGACGTCGTCCCGTCAAAAGCTCCCCCCAATAGGCTCGTCCAGGGATCCCCTGCCTCGATAGTTGTAAGCAGCAGGTGACGGCCATCACACGAAGGAACACGGCTTTGACCTACGCTCACCTCAGGCAGCCAGCCAGGCAACCAGGCCCTGGGCCAGACGCGAGATTGAATCTCACAACGGTTCCGCCTGCGGCGTCATCGACATGTGTCAATTCCACAGGACTATCGACGACGGCACCCACTGCGACGGATGCCCGGCCCTCCAGACTCTCCACCTCCAGTCCGGTGCCAGCGACCAGGAGATCAAAGCCGCCTATCGGGCGCTCGTGAAACGCTGGCACCCCGACCTGTTCGAGGGGGATCCAGAGGGCAAAGCATCGGCGGAGGAGAAGCTGCGCACCGTCATCACGGCCTTCCGGGAACTCACTTCGCCGCATTGTCGCGACTTCGAGCCCGAACCAATCCTCGAGAACTTCACCATCGGTTCATCAAGAAAGGAAGTCCTCACCGTTCAGGGCATTCCCACCGCGTCTTCCCGTGACACCTTCGAGTACGGCGCCTCAAAGGTGTTTTTCATCGGTGACAAGGTCGTCGGCTGGCAAAACGCTCCCCTGCGAATCCGTCTCAACGTGGAGCTCCGGCCGTCGCACCCGGTCGAGGAAACGCTGCACTACTTCGCAATCGGTTCGACCCGAGATCAGGTCCTGGCGGTTCAGGGGACGCCGACCGCGTTTTCCTTCAACACCCTGGAATACGGGTTGTCGAAGGTTCATTTCAAAGATGGCAGAGTCGTCAGCTGGGAGAATGTCCCTCCCTGGATTGCGCTCAAGGTGCACATGCAGTAAGGAGGACTCGCGTCCTCACAGTACCTTCGTACTCTTGCGCGAAAGCAGGAACGGTTCCACACTAAGAGCACGCGAAGCCCTGCTCATCGGGGCCTTTCGCTTTTGCACTCCACTCAGGTGGAGCTTCGACCGCTCTTTGAGACGACCGCCCGCTTTCCGGCTCGATTTCGGCCTCACTGATTCTGCAGGGCATAGAAGGTAATACCCTCAGGGTATTACCATGCATCCCACGCACAATCAGCAACTTAATACAGAGCGGAGACCAGGGGGTACCCCCTTAAGGGCAGATTTCAGCCCTTCAACACCGGAAACGCCGTGATGCGCAGCTTCGCTGCTGCATACGGCAACAGCGTCAGTCGCTGTTCCGGAGCTTCGCTGACGACCGGGCTTTCCGGCAGCGGATTCGCTGCTCCATCATCAGCGACCCAGGAGGTCAGCTGACGTCCGCGGGCCGCGATGCGAACTCCCGTGTCCTTCGCCGAAAAGGGAACTGAACCCACCGGCGTTTCGGTCACGGCCAGGTCCTTTTCCGGATGCGCTGGATCGACGGCCAGCGCGTAATTCCACTCGTGGGTTGGGAAGACCTGCCAGTCGGCGGATTTCTCGCCGTGCTGCTGCAGCTTGACCCAGTTTTCTCCAACCTGGAGGGAGAAAACGAGAGGCCCGCGTTCGACGGCGACCGCCTGGTTAAACCAGTTTGAAGTCCGCAGCCGCATCGGGAAGGCTATCTCGACCCGATCGCCGGCTTTCCATGTGCGCTCGACGCGAGCAAAGGTTCCGGGTTCGGGACTGGCAATCGGCTGGCCGTTGACGCGGACCGTGGTTCCGCTGGCCCACTCGGGAATGCGGAGGTGCAGCGGAAAGGCGAGCGGCTTTTCCGGATTGACCGTCAATGAAACGGCACCGCGAAACGGATAGCCGGTTTCTTCAGTCACGGTGACGGTGGTTCCGCGGACGAGCGTTGTGATTTCGCATGGCGCATACGCGGCTGCGACCAGGCCGTCGTCGCGGTCGTGGTCGGGCGCGCCGGAGAGCATCCAGAGGCTGTTGGCGAACTTCGGCCAGCCCTGGTGATAATTCGCGGTGCAGCAGCCGAAGTTGGGCGCGAGGCCGAAGAGGTTCGACTCGGGTCCGTCGGAGACCCAGGGTTTGTGGTGCAGGCTGCACTCAACCTGATTGGGCTCCTGGTTATATTGGTGCGCCCACATATCGTCCGTGAGCGTGCCAGGCAGCGCGTTGAAGGCCAGCTTCTCCAGCCGGTCGCCGAGCGCGGCCGAACCGGTAATCGCCAGCGTACGCTCGAGCGAGAACATGCTCTCGACAACGGTGCAGAGTTCCGAGCCGTGCGAAGGATCGCGTCCGGCAAGATGCTCGTCGCAGGAGAACATGCCGTTGGGCAGTCCGTGATACTGGGTCAGCTCGGCGAGCATGTGCGCGGAGGCGGCGCGATCGGTTGGCGATCCAGAGACGAGCGACCAGACGGCGCCGGTCTTGAGGGCCTGTCCATTGTTGACGCCATGCGTGGCGAGGTCGGAGTCGCTGAGTCCCTGACCTTCGGCGAGCTTGAGGAAGGCTGCGGTGCAGGGTTGTGTGTACTGGAAGTGGGCGAAGTCGCCGATCCAGTTATAGCCCTGCTGGTGGAGCAGGCGGGCGAGGTCGAGCAGGTAGGGCGAGCCGGTGCGGTTATAGAGCCAGAGGACGGAGAGGACGTTGTCCTGCCAGCGGAACTTGCCCCAGTCGCGGAGCGGGCGCGCGGGCAGAGTGGCGAGCTGGTAGCGGAAGTAGCGGTCCATGAGGGGCAGGACACGCGGATCGCCGGTGAGCTCCTGATATTGGGTGAGGGCTTTGAGCATGACCATGCGCGGCCACCAGTCATCGTTTTTGGCGGGACCGATCATGCCGCTGGGCCAGGGGTGGGTGAGGGTCCAGTTGACGAAGCGCTGGGCGAGGG
>JBAUZR010000266.1:0-5675 GCA_049585375.1 Acidobacteriaceae bacterium | reverse complement strand
CCGACGCGAGTGCCGCTGAGCGACTGGTTCGACACGGTGAGCGGGGCGCAGGTGGGTTTCCAGGCGCGGTCGGTGGTGGGTGGCGTGTATATCAAAATGCTGACCGATCCGGCGATGTGGAAGAAGTGGGCATCGGGCGGGGCGCAGTAAAGCTGCTTCACGACCGGAGGTCGGGTTCGATGTGGGTGCGCTGGAAGCGGTGACGCTCAATCCATTCGGTATAGTGATCCAGACATGCGCAGCATTGATGTAGTCGATTCACACACGGAGGGTGAGCCCACGCGGATGGTGATCGCGGGAGGTCCGGAGCTGGGCCGCGGATCGCTGGCGGAGCGGCGAGCGCGGATGGCGGCGGAGCATGACGGCTTCCGCTCGGCGGTGGTGAATGAGCCGCGGGGATCGGATGTGGTGGTAGGGGCGCTTCTGGCGGAACCGGCCGATTCTGAGTGCGCGGCGGGAGTGATTTTCTTCAACAACGTCGGGTATTTGGGGATGTGCGGGCACGGGACGATGGGCGTGGTGGCGACGCTGGAGCACCTTGGCCGGATTGGTCCGGGCGAGCATCGGATTGAGACGCCGGTGGGCGTGGTGCGCGCGACCCTGCACGGCGCGGGGCGGGTGACGGTGGAGAATGTCGCGAGCTATCGGCACAGCAAGGATGTGGTGTTGAAGGTGCCGGGATTTGGTGCGGTGACGGGGGATGTGGCGTGGGGCGGGAACTGGTTTTTCCTGGTGAAAGGCGCGCCAGTGCCGTTGAGGCTCGAGCATCGGGCGGCGCTGACGGAGTTTGCATGGGCCATTCGGCAGGCGCTATGTGCGCAGGGGATCAGGGGTTCGGAGGGGCAGGAAATTGATCACGTGGAGTTGTTTGCGGAGGCCGATGGGTCGGGGAGCCGGAACTTTGTGCTGTGTCCTGGAAAGGCATATGACCGGTCGCCTTGTGGAACGGGGACGAGCGCCAAGATGGCGTGTCTGGCGGCTGACGGGAAGCTGAAGCCGGGCGCGCCGTGGCGGCAGGAGGGAATTCTGGGGACGGTGTTTGAGGGGTCGTACCGGCTGGGTGAGAGCGGAGCCGTGATCCCGAGCATAACGGGGAGGTCATTTATCACGGCTAAGAGCCGGCTGCTGCTGGATCCGGAGGATCCGTTTCGCACAGGCATTCCTTCATGAGCGATGTGGCGGACGTGGTGGTGGCAGGCGCGGGGATTGTGGGTGCGGCCTGTGCCCGAGCGTTCGCCCTGCGGGGATTGCGGACGGTGGTGGTGGATGCGGCAGGGGTGGGCGGCGGCGCGACCGCGGCGGGGATGGGCCACATCGTGGCGATGGACGACTCGCCGGCGCAACTGGCGCTGACAGCATATTCGCAGAGGCTGTGGCGTGAACTGGCCGCGGAGCTTCCGCCGCAGGTGGAGTTCGACGCGTGCGGAACGCTGTGGGTGGCCGCCGACGAAGAGGAAATGGCGGAGGTACTGCGAAAGCAGGGCGTGTACGCGTCGGCGGGAATTGCGACCGAAGTCCTGGACGGGGCGGCACTGGCTGATGCGGAGCCGCAGCTGCGGCATGGCCTGGCCGGGGCGCTGCGGGTGGGAAGCGATGCGGTGCTGTATCCGCCGTGCGCGGCTGCGTTTTTGATCCGGGAGGCGGAGCGCGCGGGCGCGGAGTTGCAAACGGGACGGCGGATCGTCTCGGCGGCGCACGGCCGGCTGCGGCTGGAAGGCGGGACGGAGTTGCGGGCGGAGCGGATCGTGGTGGCGACCGGCGCCGATGCAGGAAGGCTGGTGCCAGGGCTCCCGGTGCGAAAGCGGCGCGGGCATCTGGTGATCACGGATCGGTATCCCGGGTGGATGCGGCACCAATTGGTGGAGCTGGGATATTTGAAGAGCGCTCACTCGGTGAGTGCGGATTCGGTGGCCTTCAATGTGCAGCCGCGGAAGACGGGGCAACTGCTGATTGGGTCGTCGCGGGAGTATGGCGCGGAGAGTTCGGACGTGAATCGAACGCTGCTGGCGGCAATGCTTGCGCGGGCGCAGAGTTATCTGCCCTGCATCGGGGGACTGCAGGCAATCCGGATCTGGACCGGTTTTCGCGCGGCGACGCCGGATAAGCTGCCCCTGATCGGCCCATCACCGGAGGATGCGACGCTCTGGATGGCGACCGGGCACGAAGGGCTGGGGATCACTACGGCATTGGGGACGGCGGAACTGCTGGTGGCGGGGATGTTGGGCGAGCAGGCGGAGATTCCGCTCGAGCCTTACCTGCCGGGCCGATTGACAACCTGGGGACGAGAAGCGGAGCGAGCCTCTGCGCCGGAGAAATCGCATGCATGAGGGCCAGTCCATCTCGCTCACGGTGAATGGCGCGGCGATGACAGTCGCGCGGGGGACGACGGTGGCAGCCGCGGTGATGACGGCTGGGGTGGCGACGCGGATTTCGGTGACGGGCGAGCCGCGCGGGCCGCTGTGCGGGATGGGAATCTGCTTTGAGTGCCGGGTGACGATCGACGGGGTTCACCATCAGCGGAGCTGCCAGATCGTGTGCGCGCCGGGAATGGATGTGCGGACGGGCGGCGTCGATGACCCAGGAGCGCGGATCGCGTGAAAGAGCGCTTCGACATTCTGGTGGTGGGTGCGGGTCCGGCGGGTATTGCGGCGGCGGTAACGGCAGCGGAGTGCGGCCGGCGGGTTGGACTGGTGGACGACAATCCTGGGGCGGGCGGCCAAATCTGGCGCACGGGTGCGCGGTTGCCGCGAGCGGCGCGGAACTGGATGGCGCGGCTGGAGGCAGCCGGTGTAGAGCGGCTGCAGGGCTGGCGCGTCTTCGATGCTGCCGGGCCGCTTGCGTTGATAGCGGAGCGGAATGGAGCAGGCGGACCGGGAGACGACATCGCGGAACTGCACACGGCGAAGTTGATTCTGGCAACCGGGGCGCGCGAGCGGTTCCTGCCGTTCCCCGGCTGGACGCTCCAGAACGTGATGGGCGCCGGCGGCCTGGACGCTCTGGTGCGCAGCGGTTTGCCCATTGCGGGAGAGCGGGTTGTGGTGGCCGGCACGGGTCCGCTGCTGCTGGCGGTGGCGGCACATCTTGCTGAGCATGGAGCGCGGATTGTCGCCGTGTGCGAGCAGGCCCCTCTGGCGCGGTTGATGCGCTTTGGAATGCAGGTGCTGGGCGAGCCGGGGAAGTTGTGGCAGGGGGCGCGGTATCGGCTGGCCATGGGCACGGGTTTGCTGACCAGCTGCTGGCCGGTGTCGGCCCATGGCGAGGCGCGCGTGCGCAGCGTAACACTGCGGCAGGGGAAGAAGCATTGGGAGGTCGGTTGCGACTTCCTGGCGTGCGGCTTCCATCTGGTGCCCAATACGGAGCTTCCTGCGCTGCTGGGATGCCGGATTGAGCATGGATTTGTTACAACGGACGAGCAAATGCAGACATCGGTGGCCGATGTCTATTGCGCGGGCGAGCCGACCGGCATTGGCGGCGTGGAATTGTCACAGCTGGAGGGACAAATCGCGGCGCTGGCGGCCTGCGGACATAAGAATGAGGCGCAGTCGCTGGCACAAACGCGACGGGGGAAGCTGAGATTTGTTGGGGCGCTCGCGGAGGCATGCCGGCTTGATCCAGCGTTGCGCTGGCTGGCCGGTGAAAAGACGATTGTTTGCCGCTGCGAAGACGTGCGCATGGAGGCGCTGCGCGAGCGGAGCGGCTGGCGCGATGCGAAACTGCACACGCGGTGCGGGATGGGCCCCTGCCAGGGCCGCATTTGCGGTGCGGCGACGGAATTTCTGTTTGGCTGGCATGCGGATTCGGTCCGGCCACCGATCTTTCCCGCTCTGGTGAGAAGTCTGGCGAATGCTGGAACTGTGAAAACGCCGACAATTTCTGAACACGCGAAGGAGACCGTATGAAATGGACCGGCGTGATGCCCGCCGTGACCACCTGTTTTGACGAGAAGCTTGCGATCGATCACGGATTCATGACGCGCCACGTGCAGTGGCTGTTGGGGAACAGCTGCACGGGCATCATCGCATTGGGATCGCTGGGTGAGGCGGCGACGCTGACATTCGAAGAGAAGGAGGCGTTGCTGCGCAATACAGTCACGGCCGCAAAGGGCGCGCCTGTAGTGGGTGCGATCTCCGCTTTGTCTACCGAAGAAGCCGTGGCGTTGGCGAGAGCGGCGGAGACGGCTGGCTGCTCCGGACTTATGGTGCTGCCTCCCTACGTTTATCGCGGCGACTGGCGTGAGATGAAGGCGCATGTCGCGGCGATCTTCCGGGCCACGCCGCTGGAATGCATGCTCTATAACAATCCGGTTTCGTACGGGACGGATTTCCTGCCGGAGCAGATCGCGGAGCTGGCCGAAGAGCACCGCAACCTGGCGGCGGTGAAGGAATCGACTACGGATGTGCGGAGGGTGACGGGGATCCGCGCGCTGACAGGGGATCGGCTGCGTATCTTCGTCGGTGTTGACGATGCCATCGTCGAAGGCATCGCCGCCGGGGCAGTCGGCTGGGTGGCGGGCCTGGCGAATGCCTTCCCCGCGGAGTCCGTGGTGCTCTTCGATGCCGCTGCGGCGGGCCGGTACGAAGAGGCCTTCGCGCTGTATCGCTGGTTCCTGCCACTACTGCGGATGGATACGGTGCCAAAGTTCATCCAGTTAATCAAGCAGGTACAGCAGGAGACGGCCAGCGGAAATGCGCGGGTGCGACCGCCGCGGCTTCAGGTGATCGGCAATGAGCTGGAGGAGACGCGAGCGGTTGTGGCTGCGGCATTGAAGAACAGGCCGTCGGTAAAAAGCACGGCATTTCCCGTCTGAGCGGGTAATAGGATCTGGTTTCGAAGGACCTATTCGGCGAATGGGAGGGGCATCGCATGCGAACATCGCGGGCCATCGCTGCAGGATTGACCGTAGTGGCTGCAGTAGTGGGATCCGGAGTGGCCATCTCGCACGCCGCCGCTCAGCATGTCGCGACGATCTGGACCGGCCGGGAAAAACTGTATCGTGCGCTGTATACATTGTTTCGGGAGATTTCTTCATGCGCGGTGGTCCGGAACGAGACGCAGTGAGTGCGCGGTGGCTGCTGGGATGCGGTTGTGCTCTGCTGTTGGCTGCTGGAGTAAGCGCACAGACGGCGAGCCCGGCAAGTACGGCGTTGCCGCTGGCGCCGCTGGCGAGCGTGGCCAATCTGACTCCGCAGCCGGGCTATTTCACTGAACCGGCGATCGCCATCGATCCCAACAATCCGCAGCACCTGGCGGCGGCGTTTCAGGATAACGCGCACGCAGGTTACTCCACCGACGGAGGAGCGACGTGGGTGGTGGCGACCGGGACGGAATCTACGCGGTTCCGCGTCTCAGGCGATGTTTCGATCGCCTATGACACGCACGGCCACGCGATCCTCTGCTATATGGCGTTCGACAAGCTGGGCACATTTAACTACTGGGGACATAACTCGTCGGAGAACGGGTTGTTTGTGAGGAGATCGCTGGATGGAGGGCGCAAGTGGGAGGTACAGGATATCCCGATCATCCAGCATGCGGATGGTCCGGCGGTGCCCTGGGAAGACAAGCCGTATCTGGTCGCGGATGACTCGCACAGCCGCTTCGGAGGGAATCTATACGTGGGCTGGACACGATGGACGCTCACCGATTCAGAGATATGGTTCACGCGCTCGACCGATGAC